>DASZCY010000222.1:0-3286 GCA_035942615.1 Solirubrobacteraceae bacterium
GGCGGACGGATCGTGGCCAACGCCGTGACCGTCGAGGGCGAGGGCGTTCTGCTGGGCGCCCGCGACGCGCACGGCGGCACGCTCACGCGCATCAGCCTCGAGCACGCCGAGCCGGTGGGGCGGTTCACCGCCTGGCGTGCCCAGCTTCCCGTCGTCCAGTGGGCGGTGACGCGATGACCGTCCACTTCATCGGCGCCGGCCCCGGCGCGGAGGACCTGCTCACCCTGCGCGCTGCGAAGCTCATCGGCGCCTGCCCAGTCTGCCTGTATGCGGGCTCGCTGGTTCCCACGGCCGTTCTCGGCCACGCGCCGTCCGCCGCGCGGCTGGTCGACACCCAGCACCTCGACCTCGACGCGATCGTCGAGGAGCTCCGCGGCGCCCACGCGCAGGGCCACGATGTCGCGCGCCTGCACTCCGGCGACCTATCGATCTACAGTGCCGCCGCCGAGCAGCTGCGCCGCCTCGACGCGCTGGGCATCCCCTACGACATCACGCCCGGGGTGCCCGCCTTCGCAGCCGCCGCGGCCGCGCTGGGCCAGGAGCTCACGGCGCCCAACGTCGCCCAGACGGTGATCCTCACCCGGTATGCCAAGCGGGCGACCCAGCGTCCCGCGGGCGAGGACCTCGGCGCGCTGGCCGCGCACGGGGCGACGCTGGTCCTGCACCTCGGCGTCCAGGCCATCGAGGAGCTCGTCTCCGAGCTGCAGCCCCACTACGGCGCCGGCTGCCCGGTGGCCGTCGTCGCGCGGGCGAGCTGGCCCCAGGAGCTGGTGCTGCGCGGCACGCTTGCCACGATCGCGGCGCAGGTCTGCGAGGCGGACGTGCGGCGCACGGCGGTAATCGTGGTCGGCCCGGTGCTGGCGAGCGAGGACCGCGGTGCCAGCCATCTGTACGCCAAGGGCCGCGAGCGCGTCGGGTCGTGAGCGCGAGGCTGTCGGTCATCGGGATCGGCCCCGGCGATCCCGCGCAGGTGACCGTCGAGGCCATCGAGGCGATGAACGCCGTCGAGGTCTTCTTCGTCGTGACCAAGGGAGCGGGGAAGCAGGAGCTCGTCGACCTGCGCCTGGAGATCCTGCGCCGCCACGTACGTGACCCCGCGGGCTACCGCACGGTCGAGATCCGCGACCCCGACCGCGACCGCACAGCCACCGACTACCGCGCCACCGTGGCCGCCTGGCGCACCGCCCGCGCCGACGCCTGGGAGACCGCGCTGGGCGAGCATCTTCCCGAGGGGTCGCACGGCGCCTTTTTGGTGTGGGGCGACCCGGCCCTCTACGACAGCACGCTGGACGTGCTCGCCGACGTGCGCGCCCGCGGCCAGGTCGCCTTCGACCAGCACGTGATCCCCGGGATCAGCAGCGTGCAGATCCTCGCCGCCCGGCACGGCATCGCCCTGAACCGCATCGGCGGAGCAATCGAGCTCACCCCCGCCCGCCGCCTGGCCGACGGCCTGCCGGCCGGCGCCGAGGACGTGGTTGTGATGCTCGACGCCGCCACCGCGTTCAGCACGATCACCGAGCCGGGCGTGCACATCTACTGGGGGGCCTACCTGGGCAGCCCGGACGAGCTGCTCGTCGACGGGCCGCTGGACGAGGTGGCCGGAGAGATCGAGCGTGTCCGCGCCGAGGCCAAGGCGCGCAAAGGCTGGATGTTCGACACCTACCTCCTGCGCCGCGCACGATGAGCCGCATCCTCATCCTCGGCGGCACCGCCGAGGCCCGCGAGCTGGCGGCCAAGCTGCACGCCCGCGGCCACCACGTCATCACCTCGCTGGCCGGCCGCGTCGCCCGCCCCCGGCTCCCGGAGGGCGAGGTGCGCATCGGAGGCTTCGGCGGCCCCGACGCACTGGCCGTGTGGCTGGGCTCGGAGGCGATCGCCGCCGTGGTCGACGCCACCCACCCGTTCGCGCAGCGCATATCGGCCAGCGCGACGCGCGCCTCCGAGCAGGCGGGCGTGCCGCTCGTGCGCCTGGAGCGCCCCGGCTGGACCGAGCAGCCCGAGGACCGCTGGCACTGGGTCGACGACCTCGACCAGGCCTCCGGATGCGTGCCCCGGCTCGGCACCCGGGCGCTCCTGACCACCGGCCGTCAGGGCCTGTCGGCCTTCGCCGGCGTGAGGCAGGCCTGGTTCCTCATCCGCTGCGTCGACCCACCGGCCGACTCCCTCCCTCCGCACCACGAGGTGCTGCTCGACCGCGGGCCCTACACCCTCGAGGGGGAGCTAGCGCTCATCGACGACCACCACATCGACGTGGTGGTCACCAAGGACAGCGGCGGCACTCACACCCGCCCCAAGCTCGACGCCGCCCGAGTGCGGAGGGTACCCGTGATCATCGTGCGCCGCCCGCCGCGCAGGGCGGCGATATCGGTGACGGCGACGGATGAGGCCCTGGCGTGGGTGGTGGCGCAGTCGGGATACCCGTCGCCACGCGGATAGAGCGGCGGCGACCACGGTCGGACCGTTGTGATGCGGTGGCCTGTCGCCCATGTGCTCGGCCTCCAAGGCGTAAGGTCCGTCCGGATGGGGGCGCCGCCGTGCAGCGCGTCGCGCAGCCTGCGCGCCCGAGGCCTACTGGCCACAATGCACGGCCGACCCAAGATCAGCGTGACCCGAGCCGTCGAGGAGGCCAACCGCCGCTTGCTGCGCGCGCGTGACGCGATGGATCGTGACTACGCGAAGCCGCTTGATGTCCCGGCGCTCGCGCGTATCGCCCATGTCTCCGAGGCGCATTTCATCCGGGTCTTTCGTGCCACCTTCGGCGAGACGCCCCATCGCTACCTGCAGCGCCGGCGGGTCGAGCGGGCGATGTTCCTGCTGAGGGAGACCGACCGCAGCGTGACCGAGATCTGCTTCGACGTGGGCTTCGCGAGCCTGGGGACGTTTAGCCGAACCTTCACCGACATCGTGGGCGAGCCGCCGACCACCTACCGGTGGCGCGCCGCGGACCTCAGAGCCGTCCCCGCCTGCTTCATGAAGGCGTGGACGAGACCGAGCAGTTTCGGAGAAGCGAGGGCGCGGCGCGCGCCTTAGCCTCGCCCTCATGCCACACAGGATCACTCATACACAGGTGTACGTCCTCGATCAGGACGAGGCGCTCGACTTCTACGTCGGGAAGCTCGGCTTCGAGCTGAACACCGACGCCGACCTGGGCTTCATGCGCTGGCTGACCGTCAACTTCCCGGGTCAGCCCGACCTGGCGCTGCTGCTGGAGAAGCCGGGAGCGCCGGCGCACGACGAGGCCACCGCCGAGCAGATCCGCGAGCTGGTCACGAAGGGCGCGCTGGGC
>DASZCY010000223.1:0-12190 GCA_035942615.1 Solirubrobacteraceae bacterium
CTCCAAAACTGCTCGGTCTCGTCCACGCCTTCATGAAGCAGGCCGGGACGACTCTGAGGTCCGCGGCCCGCGAGCGATAGGTGGTCGGCGGCTCGCCCACGATGTCGGTGAAGGTCCGGCTGAACGTCCCCAGGCTCGCGAAGCCCACGTCGAAGCAGATCTCGGTCACGCTGCGGTCGGTCTCCCTCAGCAGGAACATCGCCCGCTCGACCCGACGGCGCTGCAGGTAGCGATGGGGCGTCTCGCCGAAGGTGGCACGAAAGACCCGGATGAAGTGCGCCTCGGAGACATACGCGATGCGAGCGAGCGCCGGGACATCAAGCGGCTTCGCGTAGTCACGATCCATCGCGTCACGCGCGCGCAGCAAGCGGCGGTTGGCCTCCTCGACGGCTCGGGTCACGCTGGCCTTCAGTCGGATCGCATTGTGGAGCGCTGCCCCTACCGATGACGCGGTCGCCGGGACCGATCGTCCGCGCCTATAGGATGACGCGCCACAGCCGGCCGAGAATGTTCAATCGCATGCGAGCTGCACCGGCCACCGTGGGAGCAGAGAGAGTGCCAGCTTCCGCGTGCCAGCAGCGCCCTACGGGGAGCCAAAGCAGAGCGCTCGTTCTCGCGCAAAGCGGCAACGAAGGGCGACCGCCTTCATTCGAGCAGGCCAAGTCGTCGAAGTCCTTGGTGAGCCCGCTCCGCGAGAGCAGCGCCCGTGTCCTCGGGCTCCGCCTCGAGCTCGGCGTCGATGAATCCGACGTGACTCGCCCAGTCGTTCGAGAGCTGCTGCCACCTGCTGATCTGAGTGCCCGCACCCACGGGCGGAGCTACCGTCTTACGGGGCAAAGCACGTAGCTCGTCGTCAAGGATTCCTATACCAAGCCGGTGTCGCTCGTGCGCGGGGTTATAGACATGGCGAGGTGGGGCGGCGGAAGGGGTCTTCGCCCAGGCCGAGCCGGCGGCGAAGCTCGTCGCGCAACTCGGCACGGCGCCCGGGTGACAGCGACGAGGCGTAGGCGGTCGAGGGGCCCGAGCCGTGCTCCAGCGACTGCCACAGACACCGCCCAGCGCGTGAGCTCGGGACCTCTACAGATCCTCGGCGGCCTGCACCGGCGGGTCGCCGCCCGCCTCGGCCGCGGAGGCCGGCGTGTCGGACTCCCAGTCCACCGCGGCGCCCAGGCCGGCGGACTTGAGGACCTTGAGGCTCAGCAGCGCGCACTTCATGCGCGTGGCCGAGATCTCGATGCCCAGCAGGTCGAGCACGAAGGAGCGGTCCAGGCGCAGGAGGTCGTCGACCTTCATGCCCTTGACCTCGTCGGAGGCCATGGAGGCCGAGGCCTGGCTGATCGCGCAGCCGTGGCCGGAGAAGCGCAGGTCCTCGATCGTGCCGTCGTCGGCAGTGGCGATCTCCACGCGCAGCTCGTCGCCGCACAGCGGGTTGTTGTCCTCGAACTCGAGGACGTGGCCCTCGAGCTCGGGCAGGGGCGGGCTCCAGTGGTGGGGACGCTTGTAGTGCTCGAGGATCTCCTCGCGGTACAGGTCGTCCATGAGCTAGGCGAACACCTCCCGCACGCGCTCAAGTCCGCCCACGAGCTGGTCGATCTCCTCGCGCGTGGTATGGGCGGCGAAGGATGCCCGCGTGGTGGCGGGCACGCCGAGCACCCGCATGAGCGGCTGCGCGCAATGGTGGCCGGCGCGCACGCACACACCCGTTCGCCCGAGGATCTCCGCGACATCGTGGGGATGCACGCCGTCCACGGCGAAGGAGATCACCGCGCCGCGGCGCTCGGCGGCCGGCGGGCCGAAGACCCGCACGCCGGGCATGTCGGCCAGGCGCTCCAGCGCGTAGGCGACGAGCTCGGCCTCGTGGGCGCGGATGCGCCCGATCCCCAGCTGCTGGATCCACCCCACGGCGGCTCCCATGCCCACCGCCTCCGCGATCGGCGAGGTGCCGGCCTCGAACTTGGCGGGCAGCTCGGCCCAGCGCGACTCGTGCCAGTCCACCGAGGAGATCATGTGCCCCCCGCCCAAGAACGGCGGCATGGCCTCCAGCAGCTCGCGGCGGCCGTGCAGGATCCCCAGGCCGGTGGGGCCATAGGCCTTGTGGGCGGTCCAGACGTAGAAGTCGGCGTCGATCGCGCGCAGGTCTACGGGCACCTGGGGCACCGCCTGGGTACCGTCGACGAGCACCATGGCTCCGGCCGCGTGCGCGCGGCGGACGATCTCCTCGACGGGGTTGACCGTGCCCAGCACGTTGGAGACGTGCACCACGCCGACCACCTTAGGCCTCCGCTCCAGCAGCGAGTCCAGCGCGCCGAGGACCAGCTCGCCCTGCTCGTCGATGGGCACGAAAGCCAGCTCGGCCCCGGAGGCCTGGCAGGCCAGCTGCCAGGGGACGATCGACGAGTGGTGCTCCATCTGGGTGAGCACCACCAGGTCGCCGGCGCGCAGGTTGGTGCGCCCCCACGACTGGGCCACCAGGTTGATGGCCTCGGTGGCGTTCTTGGTGAACACGGTCTCCCTGACCGTGGAGCCCAGCCACGCCGCGGCGCGCTGGCGCGCACCCTCGAAGCGATCGGTGGCCTCGACCGCCAGGGGATACACGCCGCGGTGGATCGACGCGTTGTGGTGGCGCAGCAGGTCGTCCATCGCCTCAATGACCGCCAGCGGCTTCTGCGAGGTGGCCGCGGAGTCCAGGTAGGCGAGGCCCTCGCGCTCCAGGACGGGAAACTCGCCCCGGACATCGAGGTGCGGCCCGGCGAGCGCGGTCATGCGGAGGCCCCTACCTCTTCGCGGATGCGCCCGTAGCCCTCCGCCTCGAGCTGCTCGACGAGCTCGGGGCCGCCCTCCTTGGCGATGCGCCCGTCGAACATGATCGACACGCGCCCGGGCTGGACCATGTGCAGGATGCGCTGGTAGTGGGTGATGATCAACACGCCCATGTCGGTGCCCTTGGCCACCGTGTTCACGCCGTTGGCCACCACGTTGAGCGCGTCGATGTCAAGGCCGGAGTCGGTCTCGTCCAGGACGGCCACCGAGGGGCGCTGGAGGGCGAGCTGGAGGATCTCCATGCGCTTCTTCTCGCCGCCTGAGAAGCCCTCGTTGAGGTAGCGGCTGGAGAACTCACGCGGGACGTTGGTCAGCTCCATGGCGTCCTGCACGGTCCGGCGGAAGTCCTTGAGCGAGATGTCCTCCTCCCCACGCTCGGCGCGGTGGGCGTTCATGACCATGCGCAGGTACTTGGTGACCGTCACGCCGGGGATGGAGACCGGATACTGGAAGGCCATGAACAGACCGGCGCGCGCCCGCTCGTCCGGGTCGGCCTCGGTGATGTCCTCGCCGTCGAAGATGATGCGCCCGTCGGTGACCTCGAGGTTGGGATGGCCCATGATCGCGTTGGCCAGCGTGGACTTGCCCGACCCGTTGGGCCCCATGAGGGCGTGCACCTCGCCAGCGCGCACGACCAGGTCAAGGCCCTTGAGGATCTGCTTGTCGCCGGCGCTGACGTGGAGGTTCTCGATGCGAAGCTCGGGCATGCGTCTCGCTTTCTGGGTTCGTCTAGAGGTGCAGCGGGGTCGGAGCCTCGGCCTGCCGCGCGGTCAGGGACAGCGGTCCGCCGCGCTGGGCGAAGGCGATCAGCTCGGACAGCGTGGTCTGGCGCAGCGCGCGGAGCACGCCGCCCTGCACCCGCGTCCACAGCAGCTTGGTCGCGCACCCATCGCCGCCGTCGCTCTCGTGGGAGCACAGCACGCGCCCCTCGGCGTCAGGCTCCTGGGCGAAGCACGACATGGGCGCGACGCCGCCCTCAAGGATGAGGACGACCTCGTCCATGGTGACGCCGGCAGGATCGCGGCCCAGGCGGTACCCGCCGTGGGCGCCACGGGTGGCCGCGACCAGGCCGGCCTTCTTGAGCCGGGCCACGATCCGCTCCAGGTAGGCCAGCGGCAGGCCCTCGGCCTGGGCGATGGCCTTGAGCGAAACCGGCCGGTCACTGGACTGGCAGCCGAGCTCGACCAGCAGCCGCACGCCGTACTCGGCCTTGGTCGTGAAGATCATCGGGCATAATCCTACCAGTGAGGTCGGATAAGCCAGGCCTGTGTGGTGCCGACGTCCCGCCCGTGGTGGGCGGCGTGCTGACCGGGACGGGACTCACGATCGCCCAGGCCGCGGCGCGCCTCGAGCGCGGCGAGGAGCCGAACCTCAGCGACGTCCAGCGGGCGATCGTCGAGCGATGGATCGCTGGGCGGGGGACGGGGTAGGGGCCCGTCCATGGCCGACGAGCAGAACATCTCCGGGTCCCCCGAGAAGGACCCCGACGACTGGGTGACCGGCCAAGAGCCGATGACCGGGCCCCAGGCGTCCTACCTCGAGACCCTGTGCCGCCAGGCCGGTGAGGAGTTCGATCCCTCGCTGACCAAGGCCCAGGCCTCCGAGCTGATCGACCGCCTGCAGGGTCAGACGGGCCGTGGCGGGGCGGGCAGCTCAGCGCCGTAGGGGCCGCGGCCGGTGAGGCACGTCGCCGAGCAGCGCGCGGCGAGGTCCAGCGCGCCGTCGAGCGAACGACCCTCGGCCAGCGCGTAGGTGAGGGCGGCGGCGAAGGTGTCTCCCGCGCCGTAGGCGTCGGCGGCCGGTCCCGGGAGCGGTGCCGGCTCCCAGGCGCCCTCCTGGCCCTCGGCGGAGCGCCAGCGCCCGCCGCGCGCGCCCAGCGTGGTGACGATCAGCGCCGGCTCGGGCGTCAGCTCGCCGGGCTGCACCCTTTCCCCGGCGTCGCTGCCGCTGTGCACCAAGGCGTCGAGGCGCACCCCGGCGCCGCGAATCGCGTCCCGGGCCCGCGGCGTGGCCACGAGCACCCGCGCCGCGCGCGCGTGGCGCAGCGCAGCGGCGTCGCCCCCCGTGAAGTAGACGCCGTCGGTGGCGCGCAGGCGCTCCCAGGGCAGCCGATCGTCACCATGGGGCACGAGTCGATCACCCATGACCGTGATGGTGCGCTCGCCCTCGCTGTCCAGGAAGGTGAAGGCGCGGCGCTGGGCGCGGGGGCGCTCGACCGCATGCACAGCAACCCCCCGCCCGGCCAGCGCCGCACTGGCCCGCTCGGCCAGCGGGCCGGTGCCCAGGGCGGTGACGAGGTCGGCCGCGCCGGCCAGCCGCGCGAGCTGCACCGCGGCCACGCCGCCGCCACCCCCGGCCTCCTCGAAGGTCTCCTGAGCGTGGACGATCTCGCCGGCGCGGGGCAGCCGCTCCACCAGCGCGAACTCGACCCACTCCACATGACCTACCACCGCGACGCGCACGAGCCCAGTCTTCCCGCTTGGCCTCACAGAACCACGGGTAGCGGTCGACGATGCCCGTCGCCCTCATCACCGGCGCGGACTCCGGCATCGGAAAGGCCACCGCGACGCTCCTTGCCCGGCGCGGCTGGGACGTGGGTATCACCTGGCGCAGCGACGAGGACGGCGCGCGGCGCACCGCCGACGGAGCTGCTGCCGCCGGGGCACGCACCGCGGTCTGCCATGCCGACCTCACCGACGTCGAGAGCGGCGCCCGCGTGGTCGGCAAGCTCGCCGACCACCTCGGGGGCATCGATGCGCTGGTCAACAACGCGGGCACCGGCGCGATGGAGCCGCTGCTGGAGATGGAAACCTCCACCTTCCGTTCCGTGCTCGACGTGGACCTGGTCGGCGCGTTCACCGCCGCGCGAGAGGCCGCACGGCGGATGGTGGCCGCCGGGCGAGGAGGGCGGATCGTCAACGTCACGTCCGTGCACGAGCACGTGCCGCTGCGCGGCGCCGCCCCCTACGTGGCCGCCAAGCACGGGCTGGGAGGCCTGACCAAGGCACTCGCTCTCGAGCTGGCCGAGCACGGCATCTGCGTCAACGCGGTGGCCCCTGGCGAGATCGCCACGCCCATGACCGGCCAGGAGGACGTCGACCCCCACGCCCAGCCGCGGCCGCTGATCCCCGCGGGGCGCCCGGGCGACGCGCGCGAGATCGCCTCCCTCGTCGCGTGGCTGTGCTCGGAGGAGGCCGGCTACGTCACCGGCAGCTCCTTCGTGGCCGACGGCGGCATGCTGCTCATGGCTGGCGCGGCAAACGCCGAAGCCCGCCCGGCCTGAGTCCAGGGCGGCCCTGGCCGAATGAGGGCGGTGCGGCGGCGAGGAGATCCGCGGCCACGACTGCGGGTACCCTGCGCTCATGCTCGACCCCGAGGCCATCGCCGGCTCCCTGGACCGCCTCGAGGAGGGGCTGCGTGAGTGTCGCGCGGCCCTTGAGGTGCTGGGCGACGACCCTTCCGCGATGGGACAGCTGGGGGAGACCGTCGACGCGATGGCACTGGAGATCGCCCAGCTGCGCGGCGAGACCACGACGGAACGGCTCTGAGAGGGGGTCCGGTGCGAGCTCGCGCCTCGGCGCGCGCTCGCTTCCCACTCGGCGCCGTCCGCGTCCCCGTCCTCCTCGTGGTGGGTGCGCTCCTCCTCGCCGGGTGCGGGCCGGGTTCGGGCGCCCAGGACAAGCGGGAGCGGGGGCCCTCCGCGGCGCAGGCCGGCCCGCTGACCGTCGTGCAGGACGACGCGGAGCTGCTGTACCGCTCCGAGGCACGCGTCGCCGCCACGCTCGACGACCTGCGTGCGGCGGGCACCGACTGGATCCGCGTCACCGCGGGGTGGTCGGTCATCGCACCCCAGCCGGAGGCCGGGAAGCCGCCCGCCGGGTTCGACGGTGCCGACCCGACCGCGTACCCACCCCGGGCCTGGCAGCGCCTCGACCGCCTGGCCCGCATGACCCGCGAGCGCGGGATGCACCTGTCGGTGGACATCGCCTTCTGGGCCCCGCGTTGGGCGGTGGCCCGCCCGGTCGGGGACGACGCCGGGGAGCGCGTCGCCCCCGACCCGCAGTACTTCGCCGACTTCGCCGAGGCGGTCGCCCGCCGTCTTTCCCAGGCGGCGTCCTTCACCGTGTGGAACGAGCCCAACCACAACGTGTTCCTGCTGCCCCAGTGGCGGCGGACCGCCGAGGGCTTCGTGCCCGCCTCACCGGACGTGTACCGCGCGATGCTGTACGCCGCGGTCCCGCGCATCCGCGCCGCCGCCCCGGCCGCCACGGTCCTCATCGGCGCCACCTCCTCGCTGGGCGCCTCGCGGGCGACCGAGGCCGACGAGCGCATGAGCCCGATGCGCTTCCTGCGCGCCCTGGCCTGCGTCGACGAGCAGCTGCGCCCCCGTGCCGACGGTGCGTGCGCGGGCTTCCGCCCGCTGCCCGGCGACGGCTGGTCGCACCATCCCTACGGCGGGCGCCTGCCGCCGTGGGAGGAGAGTCCCGAACCTGACGACGTGCGTGTGGCAGACCTGGGCCGCATGGCTGACACGCTCGACGCGCTGCACGCAGCCGGACGCACCCAGGAGCGCCTGGGCATGTACCTGACCGAGTTCGGCTACCAGACCAATCCGCCCGATCCCACCTGGGAGGTCACACCCGACGAGCAGGCCCGCCGGCTGGCCGAGGCCGAGCGCATCGCCCGCGCCGACCCCCGCGTGCGCTCCGTCGCCCACTTCCTGCACCGCGATCTGCCCGAGCGCGAGGGCGACACCGCGCGCGAGCGCTGGCGCGACTACCAGACCGGCCTGGTCTTCATCGACGGCAGGCCCAAGCCCGCCCGCGCGGCCTTCGCCCTCCCCCTCGCCGCTGCGCAGGCCGCCGGCGGACGCGTCGACCTCTGGGGCCTCGTGCGTCCGGGCACCGGCGAGCGCCCCTGGCGGATCCTCGCGCGCTCCTCCGCCGCTGCGCCGTGGCGCGAGCTGGCCACGGGCACCACCGCCCCTGACGGCACGCTCTCCGCCATCGCGCCCGCCGACGCGGGCGCCACCTTCCTGCTGGAGGCCGAGGTGGACGACCGCCGCCTCAGCGGCGCGCCGGTCGACGGGGCGCGCTGAGGGAGCCCGGGCGGCAGGCTCGTCGTGTCGCGTCTTACGAGCAGCGCCCCACGCGCAGCCGGCCGTTGCGCAGCGCGACCACGGTGCCCGCGGCGTTGTTGGTCTCGTTGGACTCCAGAAAGCGGTTGCGGGGGTCGGCGACGTGCCACAGCTTGAAGCAGCCGCGCAGGCCGGAGACGTCGACGTACTGCTCGAAGTAGCCGGCCGGGTAGCTCTCCTCCCAGCCCACGGAGATCCCCTGGCGGTTGGTGCGGTCGCTGCGGTCCTGCGAGCAGGCCGGAAAGACCGCGCGACGCGGGCCCGCGGTCGTGCGCCTGAACAGGTCGCGCATGCAGAAGCGGCTCTTCTCGCCCTCGCGCACGGGCGCGCGCCCCGAGCCCATCGTCCACAGCTGGAACTCCACCGGGTGGCGCACCTTCCAGAAGCCGCCTTGGCCGGGAATGTGCCAGAAGTCGAGCCTCGCACGGGTGGAGCGGGTGATGTGGCTTGCGTTCGTGCGATAGATCCGCTGGCGCACGCGCATCGAGCGCTCGCCGCGGTCGCGGCGGCTGTGCAGGGACAGCGGCCCGGAGCCGAGGTTGCGCAGGCGGTTGCGCGAGCGCAGGAGTGTCCGCCCGCCGGGCGTGCGCTGCAGGACGAGCTCCGAGGGCGCGCCCATGCGCAGGTCGGGGCAGCGCATGTTCTCCTGCAGGCAGACCTCCGGCGTCGGGGCGTCCTGGATCTGGGCGGACGTCGCGGCGGGAACCGCGAGGGTCGCGGCGGCGATCGCGGTCGCGAGCAGGCGAGGGGAGGTGAGCACGGCGGCACGGTAGCGCCCGCCGTGTGCAGGTGCGCCGCCGGGGTAGGCGAGCGAGACGCACGAGGAGGGCGGCCCGTCGGACGCGGGCTACGCCCCCGGGTCAGCTCGCCGTCCGGCTGAGCACGGCCTCCAGCGCCCGTCCGGACATGGGGCTCAGCCGCCCCGGCGGCGCGTGCGCCGGCACGACGCGCACCTCGGCGATCTCCACCCCGTCGATGCGCACCGCGTCAACGTCGACCGCCGCGGTGAACAGGTGCATGGTCACCGTGTGGCCGCCATGACGGTGCGCCACGCTGCCCAGCGCCTGCCAGTCCGCGATGTCGAGGCCAAGCTCCTCGCGGGTCTCGCGCGTGGCCCCCGCATGCGGATCCTCGCCGCGGTGCAGCCCGCCGCCGGGCACCTCCCACGCCTGCCGGTCCCCGTAGGTGTGGCGCACCAGCACGATCCGCTCGCCGTCGCGCAAGACGCATTTCACCCCCTGGCTGTGAGGCCGCGCGGCCCACCACCACACCTGCAAGAGGCGGTAGGCCACGCGCAGGGCGAGGCGTTGGACGGCGCGCACTGGTGCGCCACCCTACGCCCCGGCGAGGTGGCTCAGGTGTCGGAAGGGTCCACGGCCACCTTGATCCAGCCCGACTCGCGGCGGTCGAACGCCTCGTAGGCCTGCTCGATGTCGGCCTCGGGGGCGACCTGGGTCAGCACCTGGGACGGATCGACGGTGCCGCTGCGCACCAGTTCGATCAGCTCGGGGATGTAGCGGCGGTGGTTGCAGTTGCCCATCTTGAGCGTGAGGTTCTTGTTCATCGCCATCCCGATGGGGAAGTGCTCCATCTCGGGCGGGTAGACACCGATGATCGAGATCGTCCCCGCCTTGGCCACCGCGTCGACCGCCCACGTCAGCGCCTGGGCCGGGGCGTGGCCGGGCACCCAGGTGCCGCCGTCGCTGCCGCCGCCGGGCGGCTCGGCATCCAC
This sequence comes from Solirubrobacteraceae bacterium, assembly GCA_035942615.1. GTDB lineage: Bacteria > Actinomycetota > Thermoleophilia > Solirubrobacterales > Solirubrobacteraceae > Siliceabacter. The sequence continues at coordinate 9,690 of DASZCY010000223.1, forward strand.
GCCCACCGCGTCGATGATCCGATCGGGCCCGATGCCGCCCGTCAGCCGGCGTAGCGCCTCGGGCGCCTCCTCGGCCGAGAAGTCGACGGTCTCGGCGCCCAGCGCGCGCGCCTGGTCGAGGCGGTCGCCCAGCTGGTCGACGGCCAGCACCCGCCCCGCGCCCTGCAGCTGCGCGGAGACGATGGCGAACAGGCCGACGGGGCCGCACCCCAGCACAGCCACCGTGTCCCCCGGCTTGATCTCGGCGTTGTCGGCGCCGAACCAGCCGGTGGGAAAGATGTCCGAGAGCATGATCGCCTGGTCGTCGGCCACCTCGTCGGGCAGCTTGACCAGGGTGGTGTGGGCGTAGGGCACGCGCGCCTTCTCGGCCTGCAACCCATCGAAGGGGCCGGTCATCTGCGGCCCGCCGTAGAAGGAGGTGCCGGCCAGCGGTCCGTTGGGGTTGGCGTTGTCGCACTGCGCGAAGTAGCCCGCGCGGCAGTAGGAGCACGAGCCGCAGCCCAGCGTGGAGGGCAGCACCACGCGGTCGCCCACCTTCACGTTGCGCACGTCGTCACCCAGTTGCTCCACCACTCCCACACCCTCGTGGCCGAGCACCGTGCCCGAGACCATGCCGCCCATCGTGCCGCGGATCATGTGCAGGTCGGTGCCGCAGATAGCGCTGGCGGTGAGGCGCACGATCGCATCGGTGGCCGCCTGCAGCTGCGGCTCGGGGACGTCATCCAGGCGGATGTCGCCCACCTCGTGGAACACGAGCGCCTTCATCCGTCACCTCCTGTCTCGATGGTCAGCGGATCCGAGCAGCTACCCGGCCAACAGGGCGCGAACCTCGTCGTCGCCCACGGGCGCGAAGTCCTCCTTCACCGGCTCTTCAGGTTCTCGGTCAGGAAGGCGACCGTCGCTGCGGTCACCCGCTCCATGGCGCCCTCCTCCTCGAACAGGTGGCCCGCACCGGGGATGACCTCGAGCGTCGCGTCCAGGCGCGCCAGCGCGTCACGGTTGAAGCCCAGCACCGGCGCGTCCGCGCCACCCACCAGCAGCAGCACCGGCGCGCGGACGTCGTCCAGCGCTTCGTCGGCCAGGTCCACTCGCCCGCCGCGCGAGACAACGGCGCGCACCAGTCGGGGACGTGCGGCCGCCGCGCGCAGCGCGGCGGCCGCACCGGTACTCGCACCGAAGCATCCCAGCGTCTCCACGCCCTCGGCGGCCAGCCGATCCACCGCGCCGACCACCCGCTCGCTGAGGAGGTCGATGTCGAAGCGCAGGTCGTCGCCGCCGGCCTCCTCCTCGGGGGTGACCAGATCGATGAGCAACGTCCCGAGGCCGGCCTTGCGCAAGGCCTGGGCGACCGCTGCGTCGCGCGGGCTGGTGCGTCCGCTGCCGCTGCCGTGAGCGAAGACGACGACGCCGGGCGCCGCGTCGGGCACCTCCAGCAGGGCGGGCAGGTGCGCGGAGCCGACGGGCACGGTGAGCTCCATCCCGCAGCGGTGCCCTCGGTCGTGCGCCCGCAAACCGGGCGCGCGGGGAGCGGCTACTCGTCGACTACGCGCACTGAGCGAGGCCCAGCTGGGCGAGCTGGTCGCGGCTGCGGGTGAGGTCGCTGAGCGCGCTGAAGGCGCCGGCCACGGCGCGGGGATCCTCGAGCCCGTCGCGCAAGGACTGCTCCAGGCGGCGCGTGGCCTCGACGTCCTCCTCCAGCGAGCGTTGCACCGCGTCGCGCAGCTCCTGGCCCTCGGGCGAGGACGGCAGCTCCTCGACCTCGGTCACCAGCTGCTGCAGCTGCGCCAGCACGGCGGGCACCTGCTCCGCGGCGGCGTCGGCGTCCCGGCTCTCCACCGCGCGCGCGACGCGGTCCACGAGGTCACCACCGGTCTGCTCGAAGCGCGCACAGATGCCCTCGAGGCTGCGCGCGACGGCGTCGCGGTCAGGTTGGCCCGGCTGCTCCGGCTGTTCGGGGGACGGCTGCCTCTGCGTCGGAGGTGGCGGCTGGGTCTGCGCAGGGGGTTGGCGTTGCTCCGGCGGGGCACTGCCCTGCTGCTCGGTGGTGTCTCCGCAGGCCACCAGAAGGCCCGCCGTCAGCAGCGTGAGGATGGCTCGCAAGAACGTCATGGAGGACTCCTACCCAGGCGCCGCGCAACCACCGGGGCGCCAGTTCGTTCGATGACAGTCGCGCCCACTCGCCGCGGCGGGGTAGCCCGGACGCGCCGCGTCCCGCCCGGTGTCCGTACCGGGCGGGGCTGGCGTTTGGGAGAGGTGATGGAGAACCGACAGGCTCGAGCGATCCGTGCTCGGCGACGCCGCCCGGCGGAGGACGACCCCTCGCCTCCGGTCAGACGTGCTTCGCCTTGCCTGCTGTCCATCCGATCAGCTGGTCAGGGCGACGGCGCGACGGCTTCTTGCCGGTCCCTGGCACCTGTTCCCTGGTGCCTACCGCCCCGTCGCCCTGATGACTGATCGAACGAGGCGGAGTATGCGGGCCCACCGCTGCGCTGTCACTAGGG
>DASZCY010000224.1:0-8168 GCA_035942615.1 Solirubrobacteraceae bacterium
GATCACCTCTACCGCGCCGAGAACGGCAATCTGGTCAACCACCTCCAGCAGGCGCTGAAGGCCGAGTCGCTGTACAAGCGCGATGTCGACTACGCCGTGGTCGACGGCCAGGTCAAGATCATCGACGAGTTCACCGGGCGCATCCTCGATGGCCGGCGCTGGTCGGAGGGCCTGCACCAGGCGGTGGAGGCCAAGGAGGGCGTGCGCGTGCAGGAGGAGAACCAGACCCTCGCGACGATCACGCTGCAGAACTACTTCCGCCTGTACGACAAGCTGGGGGGCATGACCGGCACCGCCCTCACCGAGGCGACCGAGTTCATGAAGATCTACGAGCTGTCGGTGGTGGAGATTCCCACCAACCGCCCGATGGTCCGCGCCGACCACAACGACCAGATCTACAAGACCCGCGAGGGCAAGTGGACGGCGGTGCTCAACGAGATCGTCGAGCGCCACGAGCGCGAACAGCCGGTGCTGGTGGGCACAATCTCCGTCGAGGTCTCGGAGCTGCTCAGCCGGCGACTGAAGGAGCAGGGCATCAGGCACACGGTGCTCAACGCCAGGCCCGAGTATGCCGCGCGCGAGGGCGACATCATTGCCGAGGCCGGGCGCCCCGGCGCGGTGACCATCGCCACCAACATGGCCGGGCGCGGCGTGGACATCAAGCTCGGCGGCAACGCCGAGCACCTCACCCAGCTCGAGCTGGCCAAGCTCGGCCTGCAGCCCGGCGAGCCCGACTACGAGGAGCGCTTCGCCGACGTGCTGCCCGCGATCGTGGAGCGCGTGGAGGGCGACCGCGAGCGCGTGGTGGCCGCCGGCGGCCTGGTGATCGTCGGCACCGAGCGCCACGAGTCGCGGCGCATCGACAACCAGCTGCGCGGCCGCTCCGGCCGCCAGGGCGACGCGGGCGAGTCACGCTTCTTCCTCTCCGCCGAGGACGACCTCGTGCGCCTGTTCGCCGGCGACCGCATCTACCGGATCCTCGACAACAAGATGTTCGCCCAGACCGACGAGCAGGGCAACGAGCTGCCCATCGAGGCGAGCATGCTCTCCAAGCAGATCGAGAAGGCCCAGAAGAAGGTCGAGGAGCAGAACTTCCTCATCCGCAAGCGCGTGCTCGAGTACGACGACGTCATGAACGAGCAGCGGCGAATCGTCTACCGCTACCGCGACCAGATCCTCGAGGGCAAGGACATGGGCGGGGCCGCGCGCGAGGAGATCGCCAACGTCATCGAGCGCATCGTCACCGAGCACACCCCGGGCGACTTCCTCGAGGAGTGGGACCTCGAGGGGATGTTCGTCGCGCTCAACGACATCCTCCCCGTGGCGGTGGCCCAGCCCGACCTCAGCCCCGACGAGCTCGACCGCGGGGAGCTGATCGGGCGCCTGAACGACGACGCCCACGGTCTCTACGACGAGCGCGAGGCCGAGTTCGGTCCCGAGATCATGCGCTGGCTGGAGCGCGCGCTGCTGCTGCAGATCATCGACCAGCGCTGGCGCGAGCACCTGTACGACATGGACTACCTGCGCGAGGGCATCCACCTGCGCGGCTTCGCCCAGATCCAGCCCATCGTCGCCTACAAGAACGAGGCCTACGAGCTGTTCACCGACCTGATGAACACGATCTGGGCCGACTTCGCGCGCATGATCTTCCACGTGCAGATGCGCCAGGATGGTCAGGAGGCCCAGGCCGCGCGCCAGGGGCGCACCGCCCAGGGGTCAGGCACGCGCCCTGCCCGGGTCTCCTACTCCGGCGGGGGAGCCCAGCAGCCCAGCGCCCTGGCGGCGGCTGCGGCGACACCCGATGGCAATGGGCCGCCGACCACCGAGGTCGCGTCGGTGGGCGACGGACCCCCGCCGGCCGAGGCCAACGGCGAGGGGGCCCCGCTCAACCGCGCTCAGCGCCGCGCGCTCGAACGCCAGCAGCGCAAGCAGGCTGCCCGCAAGCGCTTCTAGGGGCGCGGTCGCCGCTTCAGACCCTAAGCTGGACGCCTATGGCCCAGCGACCGACCCAGGACGCCGCGGGGCGCCTGGCGGCGCTGCGCGCCCGCGTCGACCAGCTCGTCGCCGGCGTGGATCCCGTCGGCCTGCGCGCGCGCGCCCAGGAGCTCGAGGCCGAGATGGGCGAGCCGGCGTTCTGGGATGACCAGGAGCGCGCCGCTCGGGTCAGCTTCGAGCATGCGCGCACCAGCCGCCGCGTCGAGGCCTTCGAGACGCTCACCGCCGAGGTGGAGGACCTCGACGGGCTGGTCGAGCTGGCCGAGGAGGACAGCGACCTGGCCGGCGAGCTCGAGGAGCAGTTCGCCTCGGTCGAGCCGCGCCTGGAGGCTCTCGAGGAGGAACGCCTCTTCTCGGGTCCCTACGACGCGGGGGACGCACTGGTCAGCGTGAACGCGGGTGCGGGGGGTACCGATGCCCAGGACTGGGCCGAGATGGTGCTGCGCATGGAGATGCGCTGGGCCGAGAAGCGCGGGTTCCGCGTCGAGCTGCTGGAGGCCAGCCCCGGTGAGGAGGCGGGCATCAAGTCGGCCACGTTCCGCGTGGAGGGCGAGCACGCCTACGGGCTGTTCTCGGCCGAGCGCGGCGTGCACCGCCTCGTGCGCCTCAGCCCCTTTGACGCGGCCCACCGCCGTCAGACGTCCTTCGCCGGCCTGGAGGTGGCCCCGGTCATCGAGGACCCGGGCCAGGTGCAGATCGAGCCCGACGACCTGCAGGTGGACACCTACCGCGCGTCGGGCGCCGGAGGCCAGCACGTCAACAAGACCGACTCGGCGGTGCGCATCACCCACCGTCCGACGGGCATCGTCGTCCAGTGCCAGAACGAGCGCTCCCAGGGCCAGAACCGCGAGATCGCCATGAGCATGCTGCGCTCTCGCCTGGTCGCGCTTCGCGAGCAGGAGCGCCAGGAGGAGATCGCGCGCGAGAAGGGCGAGGCCCAGGACGTCAACTTCGGGTCGCAGATCCGCTCCTACGTGCTGCATCCCTACACGATGGTCAAGGACCTGCGCACCAGCCATGAGGTCGGGGACGCCAACCGCGTCCTCGACGGGGACCTCGACGCCTTCGTGCGGGCCTACTTGCTGCATTCCGCCGGCACGCCGGACCGATCCTGATCGGCGTGGGATTTGCCTGCCCGCCCCCCGGGCAGCCCCGTGACAAAGCTCACGAAGGAGGCATCTGTGAACCTACTTGAAACGGGCATCGGGATCGTCAAGGGCACCGTCCGCCAGGTCGGCCGCGTCGGCGGCGCCGTCGTCGGTCGTGCCACCGGGGGCGGCGGCGAACGCCAGCAGCATGAGGGGCGGCGCGACAGCCCCGGCCCGGGCGGCGGCCTGGGAGCACAGCACGCGCCGCGGCCCAAGTCGGGAATGGACGACACCACGCTGACGCGCAAGGTCGAGACCGAGGTCTTCCGTGGCACCCGCGGTCTGAAGTCGAAGGTGGACATCAACGTCGTGCACGGCGTGGTGGAGCTGCGCGGCCAGGTCAGGACCCCCGACGACGTCAAGAAGCTCGAGGCGCAGGCCAAGGCCATCCCCGAGGTGCGCGGCGTGGAGAACTTCCTCCACCTGCCCAAGACCCCCTCGCCCACGCGCTCGGATACGCCCGCCAAGCAGCGCAAGACCCAGCGGTCGACCAAGCGCTCCACGCGGACGAGCAAGCCGCGCAGCGGTCACAAGCAGACCACGGCCGAGCCCGAGAAGATCAAGCACTCCGACAAGAGTGAGCCCGCGCCCGACGAGCTGGCCTCGCGCCGTGAGGGTCGCCAGCCCGCCCCGCTGGGCGCCCAGGAAAGCGGCGCTAAGAGCTCGTCGTCGGGTGGCTCCGGCTCGTCCTCCACGGGCAGCGGCGGGTCGGGCGGCAACGGCGGCGGCCCTTCCTAGCGGCGACCACTTGGCCCACCACGCGCGCCCTGCCGCTGCGGGGCGCGCGTTCGACGGTCGCGTGCTCGCCCGCCTGCGCGCCGCCGGCGCCGATCCGCCCTTCGGCGACCCGTGCGCCCACCACGGCGTGGCGCTGGAGGGCTACTTCTGGCGATTCACCGACCCCGGGGCCGGCCGGGTGGTCGTCGTGCTGCTGGGCATCTCCCGCGACGCCGCGGGCGCCGGTTGGGGCACGGTCGCCCTCGCCTCCCACCCAGGCGGCTTCGTGCGCAGCATGATGCTGCCGTGCGCGAGCGGCCACCCGCGCTGCCTGCAGGTGGTCGCCGGCCACCAGGACGGCGCGGTGGCGTTGCGCGCGGACATGCGGACGCTGTGCGTCGACCTGGGTACCGGGGCCGCGCTGTACGCAGAGCTCGAAGCGCCCGTCCTCTGGCCTCGGCGAGCCTTCGGGGGCAGCGGGCCGGCGCAGGTGATCCCGGGCCTCAGCCAGTACTGGCACCCGTGGCTGCTGGACGGCCGCGTGCGCGGCAGCGCGTGTCTGGGCGGGGACGAGGTCGGGCTGGACGGCGCGCGCGCCTACGCCGAGAAGAATTGGGGCGCGGGCGGCTTTCCGGAGGTGTGGTGGTGGGGCCACGCCCAGGCCTTTTCCCGCGACGACGCCTGCGTGGCCTTTGCCGGGGGCCGCGCCGGCGTCGGGCCGCTGCGCCCCGTGGCCACGTCGGTGGTGGTCCGCGTGGGCCAGGAGGTGGTGCGCCTGACCCGCCCGCCCGGGCCACTCGGCGTCCAGGCCGACCACAGTGGCTGGCGGATCCGCGGGCGCACGGCCCGCCACGCCCTCGAGCTGGAGGGCAGCGCCGCCGGCACGCCGGCGCACCGCCTGCCGGTCCCCGTCCCCCGACAGCGCCGCGAGATCCCCGGCGGCTCGGCCCAGCACCTCGCCGGAGAGCTGCGGGTGCGTCTGCGCCGCGGGGGGCGCACCGTCCTGGAGGCCACCTCGCCGCTGGCCGGTCTCGAGCTTGGCCGTGGGCGCTAGGGGCCCCTGAGATATGTCTTCAGTCCTCGGCCCGTCGCGCGGCCGCGGCCAGGGGCTCCGCGCCGATGAGTCGCTCGAAGCGCCCGACGAGGGCCCACAGCGCTCGCAGGCGCGCCGCGCCGCGCACGTCGGTGGCGGCCACCCGGGCCTCGCTGACCAGCTCGGAGCGCCCGGCGCCATCACCCTCGACCCAGTGGCCGAAGATCACGCGCACGGTGCCCGGCTCGTCCCACGCGCACCACGCCTCGGCGCCATCCAGGCGCGGGTAGTCGCGTTGCAGCGTCCAGATCCGCCCGGCCAGGCCGGAGAGCGACCACCGCTCTCCCTCGTCGAGCACCACGAAGGGGTACTCGCGCAGGAGATCGCGGAAGGCCCGCGACCCCGCCGTCCCCGGGATGCGCCACCGCACCAGCCGCCCGAGCGTGCCGGTCTCGTCCAGGCGCACCTGCTCGGCGGCGTGCCACAGTGCGTCGGGGTCGGCGCCGGTGGCGCGCCGGTGGTGGCTGCGCACCTGGGCGTCGGGGAGCCAGCGATCGAGTTCCTCGGGGGACACGGGGTAGGGTGGGTGGCCTGTGCGCCTGATCCAGCACAAGCGGGAGGCCTACTGGTTCTACCGCTTTCTCTCGCTGGGCTACGACCGCTGGGTCAATCCGCTGTTCTGGACCGAGCGCATGCGCGCCAGGGTGCTCGAGGTGGCGCGTCTGGACGATCGCCACCTGCGCACGCTGGACGTGGGTGCGGGCACCGGGTTCACCACCGAGGGCATCGTGGGGCACGTCGACGCGCTGCGGGTGACGATGCTCGACCAGAGCCCCCACCAGCTCGCGCGTTCCCACCGCCGCCCGGCGCTGCACGCCTGCCGGCGGATCGAGGGCGATGCCGAGGAGTTGCCCTTCCCCGACGGAAGCTTCGACCGCTACGTGTCGGCCGGCAGCATCGAGTACTGGCCCGACCCCGCGCGGGCCATCGCCGAGGCCCATCGCGTGCTGCGTGCCGGCGGGGTGGCGACGGTGGCCGGCCCGCTGCCTCCGCGCAACGCGCTGGCCCGCCGCCTGGCCGACGCCTGGATGCTCTTTCCCACCGAGGCCCAGTACCGCGACTGGTTCGCCGCCGCGGGCTTCGCCGACATCGAGGTCGTGCACGTGGCGCCGGAGTGGCATCGCGGCGGTCGCGACGAATACGCGCTGGCCATCGCGGGGGTGAGAGGCGAGCAGGGCCCGACGGTCCAGCGACGGGCCGAGCGCTCCGAGCGCCTCGGCGCCCCCCTCTCGCCGGCCGACCGCGCTCGCTTCGCCGCGCGCTTTGTGGCGGGCTCGGCGGCCGGGGCGGTCTTCGTGCCCATCGGCGCGGCCCTGGCCGCCCGCGAGCGCCTGGCGCGCCGGCGCGTGACCTCGCGCAGGTCGTGACGGTGGGCCGCTCGTCGGCCGCCCCGGCTCCGCTGGCCCTGGTCAGCAGAGCGGAGGTCCTGTGGCGCTTCTCGCGGCCCCACACGGTCATCGGGACCACGGTCAGCGTGCTGGGCCTGTTCGCCATCGCCGCCGTCGCGCTGCCCGGGCCCACGGCGGGTCAGGCGGTGGTGCACCTGACCTTCACGGTGCTGGCCGGACTGGCGGTCAACGTCTTCATCGTGGGCCTCAACCAGATCACCGACGTGGAGATCGACCGCGTCAACAAGCCCGACCTGCCCGTGGCCGCCGGGGACCTCTCCTCGCGCGCCGCCACCGGGATCGTCGCGGCGGCCGGGGCGCTGCCCGTCCTGCTGGCGCTGACCCAGGGCCTGACGGAGCTGGCCTTCGTGCTCGCGGGCCTGCTGGTGGGCGCCGCCTACTCCCTCCCCCCGCTGCGCCTCAAGCGCTTCGCCACCGCGGCGTCGCTGAGCATCTCCGGGGTGCGCGCTTTGGTGGTCAACCTGGGGGTCTACCTGCACTTCGCGCTGGCCTTCTCCGGGGAGGCCTCGGTGGCGCCCGCCGTCTGGGCGCTCACCGTGGTGGTCGTCCCCTTCGCCTTCGCCATCGCGATCCTCAAGGACGTGCCCGACATCGTGGGCGACCGCCGCTACGCGATCGCCACCTTCAGCGTGCGCCTGGGTCCGCAGCGCGTCACCCGCCTCGGGATGGGCGCACTGACCGTCGCGCTGGCGGGCATGGCGCTGCTCGCGCCGCTGGTGGTCGACGGCCTCGATCCACTCACGCTCGCCGCTGGTCACCTCGTGGCGCTGGCCTGGCTGTGGCTGCCCGGCGCGCGCCAGGCGCGCAGCGACTTCCCGGCCTTCTACATGAACGTCTGGCGCCTGTTCTTCGCCGAGAACGCGATCGTCGCGGCGGCCGCCCTGGCCGGGGCCTGAGCCCCCGTTCGGACGCCCGCCGCCGACTACCCTGACGGCATGCTCGACGAGGTCGTCGCCCGCGCCCTGGCGGAGGACCTGGGCGATGGCGATGTCACCGCCCGGGCCACCGTGCCCGACGGGGCGCGCGCCGGCGCGGTGATCACCCAGAAGGAGCCCGGGGTGCTCTTCGGCCTCGACGCCGCCGAGGCGGCCTTCCGGGCGTTGGACGTCGACGTCGGGATCGAGCGGCTGGCTCCGGAGGGGCGCTGGCGGAACGGTGGGCGCGCGCTGCGCATCACCGGCTCGGCGGCCGGCCTGCTGGGTGGGGAGCGCACGGCGCTCAACCTCCTCGGCCGCCTCAGCGGCGTGGCCACCCTGACCGCCCGCTGCGTCCGGGCGGTGGAGGGCACGGGCGCACGGATCCTCGACACCCGCAAGACCACCCCGGGGCTGCGGGCGCTGGAGAAGGCCGCGGTGGCCGCCGGGGGCGGGGTCAACCACCGCTTCGGCCTGTGGGACATGGTGCTCATCAAGGAAAATCATGCCGCGATGGCCGGCGGGATCGGCCCGGCCGTGCGCGCGGCACGCGAGCGCTATCCCGCCCTGCCTCTGGAGGTCGAGTGCACCACCCTTGAGGAGGCCCGCGAGGCGCTGGCCGCCGGGGCGCCCCGCATCCTGCTGGACAACATGGCCCCCGACGCGCTGCGCGCCGTCGCACAGGAGGTCGCCGGCCGCGCGCAGCTCGAGGCCAGCGGGGGGATGACCCTCGAGTCGCTGCGAGCGCACGCGGAGACGGGCGTAGACTTCGTGTCGGTCGGAGCGCTCACCCACTCGGCGCCCGCCCTGGATCTGTCCCTGATCATGGAGCCTTTGCCATGACGCTGCTCGAACTGGCCGACATACCCGCCCTACAGGGCGAGGTCCGGGC
>DASZCY010000225.1:0-3761 GCA_035942615.1 Solirubrobacteraceae bacterium
GCCCAACCGTCCCGGGGTGATCGCCGAGCTGGCCCTCACCCTGGGTCGGGCGGGGGTCAACATCTCCGACATGGCCCTTAGCCCCTCGCCCGATGCCCGCAACGGAGTGGTGGCTCTCTGGGTGGCCGAGGCGGGCGCCGACCGGGCCCGGCGGCTGATCGGCGAGCAGGGCCATCCCGTGACCGAGGGGTCGCGGTGAACGTCCGCTTCGATCCCGCCGGGCCGCTGCGCGGACGGCTCACCGCACCGCCCGACAAGTCGATCTCCCACCGGGCGGCGCTGCTGGCCGCCATGCACGACGAGCCCGTGCGCGTGGACAACTACCTCGACGCGGCCGACACCCGCTCCACCCTGGACGCCCTGCGCTCCCTCGGCGCGCTGGTCGAGCAGCGCCCCGGCGGGCTGGTGGTCCGCGGCTCGGGCCTGCGCGAGGCGCGCGAGGGCCCCGACGCGATCGACGTGGGCAACGCGGGGACGCTCATGCGCCTGCTGCCCGGCTGGCTGGCCGCGCAGGCCGGGCGCGCCTACACGCTGGACGGCGACGCCTCCATACGCCGGCGCCCCATCGACCGGGTGGCCGAGCCGCTGCGCCTGATGGGCGCACAGGTCGACGCCACCCGCGAGCGCTACCCGCCCTTCGTGGTGCGCGGGGCGCCCCTGCGCTCCATTTCCTACGAGCTGCCGGTGGCCAGCGCGCAGGTGAAGTCCTGCGTGCTGCTGGCCGGGCTGTCGGCCGGCGGCGCGACCACGGTGACCGAGCCCGCTCCCAGCCGCGACCACACCGAGCGGATGCTGCGCGCGGCGGCCGTGTCGGTGCAGCGCGACGGGCGAGGCGTGACGGTCATGAGCACCGACGAGCTCGAGCTGGAGAGCGTCCGCGTGCCCGGCGACCCCTCCTCGGCCGCCTTTCCGACCACCGCCGCGCTGCTGGTGGCGCGCTCCAGGATCCTCATCGGCGACGTCGCTGCCAACTGGACGCGCACCGGCTACCTGCGCATCCTCGAGCGCATGGGCGGGGTGCTCGTGGGTGAGCGTGAGCTGCCCACCGACGAGATCCCTCCGGTCGAGCCGGTCAGCGAGCTGGACGTGCGGGCCTCCACCCTGGTGGGCACCGTGGTGGAGGCCGGCGAGGTCCCCCTGGCCATCGACGAGCTGCCCCTGGTGGCGCTGGTGGGCTGCTTCGCCGAGGGGGAGACCGTGGTGCGCGGCGCCCAGGAGCTGCGCGTCAAGGAGTCCGATCTCATCGCCGGCGTGGTCGAGGGCCTCAGTGGCCTGGGCGCGCGTATCGAGGCCACCGAGGACGGCTTCGCGGTGACCGGCACCGGCGGCCTGCGCGGTGGCAGGCTGGACGCCCGCGGCGACCACCGCCTGGCCATGGTCGGCGCCATCGCCGGCCTGGCCTCCCGAGAGGGGGTCGAGGTGGTGGGCATGGAGGCCGCCGCCGTCTCCTACCCCGCCTTCGCCGAGGATCTGCAGGCCCTCGTCTAGTCTGCTGCGGCCATGCGCATCGCCATCGACGGGCCCGCGGGCGCGGGGAAGTCCACGGTCGCGCGCGCCGTCGCGGGCGCGCTGGGCTTCACCTACCTGGACACGGGCGCGATGTACCGCGCGGTGGCGCTGGCCGCGCTGCGCGGCCATCCCGACCCGGCCGCGGCGCGGATTGGCCTGGACGCCGGCGTCACCCTCGATGGGGAGGACGTCACGGGCGCTATCCGCGCGCCGGAGGTCAGCGAGCGCGCCTCGGTGGTGGCTGCCGACCCGGCCGTGCGCCGCGCCCTGGTCGCTCAGCAACGGGCGCTCATGCGCAACGGCGACTGGGTGGCCGAGGGGCGCGACATCGGCACCGTGGTGGCGCCCGATGCCGAGCTGAAGGTCTTCTTGGTTGCCAGTCCCGCCGAGCGCGCGCGGCGGCGGGCCGCCCAACTGGGGGCCGACCCGGCCACGGTGGAGCGCGAGCAGGCCATCCGCGATCAGCGCGACGCCGCGCGTGCCGACTCCCCGCTGCGCGCCGCGCACGACGCCGTCGAGGTCGACACCACCGGCCTGGACGTCGACGAGGTCGTGGCGCGTATCGTGGCGCTGGCCGCCGGTTAGACTGACCGGTATGACCTACAAGGTGGGGCCCAAGGGGCAGGTTGTCCTGCCCAAGCACATCCGTGACGACCTGGGCATTGCTCCGGGCGACGAGGTTGAAGTCCGTCGTGTGGACGGCGAGATCCGCATCCGCCGGGCCAGCGAGCCCAGGGAGCTTCTGGGGATCCTGGCCGACGCCCCCCACGGCACGGCGGCACTTGAGCGTGAACGGCGTCTCGAGCGTGAGCGCGAAGGGGCGAAGAGCAGCCGACACAGCCGATGAGCGTCGTGCTCGACGCTTGGGCGATCGTCGCGCTGTTGAAAGGTGAGCGGGCTGGGCCACGCGTTCGTACCGTCATGGCCGACGAGGACGCGGTGATGTCGTCGATCAATCTCGGCGAGGCCTACTACATCCTCGCCCGCGACTTCGAGGAGTCCCGGGTGCACGACACGGTGCACGAGCTGCGTCGGCAGGTACGCGTCCTGGACCCCGACTTCGAGTTGGTGCTCTGTGCCGCGGGCATCAAGGCGCGCCGTCCGGTGTCCTACGCCGACGCCTTCTGCGTCGCCACGGGCATGCGCCACGGGGCGGGGGTGTGGACGGGAGACCCGGAGATCATCGCGCTCGCCGACCTCGTCGAGGTCGTCGACCTACGATGAAGGTCGCTGTTGTCGGCTATCCCAACGTGGGCAAGAGCTCGCTGGTCAACCGCCTCAGCGGCACGCGCGAGGCGGTGGTCCACGAGCGCCCGGGCGTGACGCGCGACCGTCACGAGATCGCCTGCGAGTGGAACGGCCGTGCCTTCACCCTGGTGGACACCGGCGGTATGGACGAGCTGGATCCCGATCCCATCGCGGGCTCCATCCGCGAGCAGGCTCGCGCGGCGCTGGCCGACGCGCGCGTGGCGGTGCTCGTGGTGGACGCCCAGGCCGGCGTGCGTCCCGGGGACGAGGAGATGGCCGACCTGCTGCGCCGCGCGAAGCTGCCCGTGGTGGTGGCCGCCAACAAGGTCGACGGCGTGCGCGACCTGTCGCTGGCCGCCGACTTCCACCGTCTGGGCCTGGGCGAGCCGATCGCGGTCTCCGCCGCCCAGGGTCTGGGCACCGGCGACCTGCTCGACCGCGTGACCGGGCTGCTTCCCGAGGGGGACGCCGCCGCGGAGGAGGACGACACGCTGCGCCTGGCCGTGCTGGGGCGGCCCAACGTGGGCAAGAGCTCGCTGGTCAACCGCTTCGCCGGCGCGCAGCGGGTCATCGTCTCCGAGGTCGCCGGAACCACCCGTGACGCGATCGACCTGTCCCTCGAGGTCGACGGGCGGGCGGTGGTCGTGGTGGACACCGCCGGGCTGCGCCGCCAGGCGCGGGTCCAGGAGTCGGTCGAGTACTACACGACGCTGCGTTCCCAGCGCGCGGCCGAGCGCGCCGATGTGGCGCTGGTGGTCTGCGACGCCGCCGACGGGATCACCGCGCAGGACCTGCGCATCGCTGAGCTGGCCATGACCGCCGGCTGCGCGACCGCGCTTGTGCTCAACAAGTGGGATCTGGGCACGATGGACGAGCAGGCCCTCGATCACGAGCGCGCCAGGGTGGCGCGCAAGCTGCGCCTGCGCCCTCGGGTGATGACCGCCAGCGCGCAGCGCGGGCGCAACGTGGAGCGCCTCCTGCGCGAGTCGCTGGCCCTGGGCGAC
>DASZCY010000226.1:0-1618 GCA_035942615.1 Solirubrobacteraceae bacterium
GGGCGGCGAGGGCGACGCCGGCCAGGGCGCCGGCGCGCGCCAGCGCCAGCCACAGGTCGGGTGCGGCCGCGCCGAACAGCGTCAGCGGCGCCGCCAGCGCCACGGTCAGCGGCTTCCACGCCGGACCCTCCGCGGTGCTCAGCTCCAGGCTCCACAGCTCCCGTCCCCACAGCAGCCAGGCCCACGGGTCGTAGGTCGGTGCGCCGGGCAGCAGCAGCGTGGCCGCCGCCAGCGCCACACAGGCGGCCAGCAGCGGCCGGGCGCGCAGGGGGAGGGGCATGGCGGGCCGGGACCCTACGGGGAGATCTGCTCCCTGGCTCGGTTCACAGCACCGTCAGGTGCTCGTCGGTGGCACCGTGGACAGAGGCGAGCGACAGGGAGCGATCGAAGGTGACGAAGCGCCCGTCGTGCGCCATCGCCAGCGCGAGCAGGTAGGCATCGGTGACCTGACGAGGACGTGCAGGCGGGAGCTGTCGACGATCGTTGGGTCGACCAGGCGGACATCGCACGGCCAGAACTCGTGATGATGGCCGTCGGACGCCCGGGAGAGCAGCTCGATGGCCTCGGCAGGTGAGACGGGGCTCGGATAGCGGGGCTGGCTGATGATCCGCACGAACCCGTTCTCGGTGATCGCACACGACGCCCAGCCTGCGTCGATCTCGTCATCGAGCCAGTCGTGGGCCCGAGCGTGCTCGATGTGGTCGCTGTCGAGAAGGGCCAACAGCACATTGATGTCGAGCAGCGCCCGGCTCACTCGGGCTCGTCCTCGCGGAGCCGATCGATCAGCGCGTTGGAGACCGCCGTACCGCGACGCGGGAGGGGTTGGAAGCCGTGGTGGGACGTTCCCCGCTCCACGGCCGGCCGGTGTTGGTTGGTCAGCGCCTGTCGAGCGAGATCGGACAGCACCTGCCCGGCTGTGCGCTTCTCGCGCCTTGCCCGCTCCTGCACGGCCAGCAGCACATCCTCATCGAGGTTCAGGGTGGTGCGCACGCATCTGATGCTAAAGCGTCACTCGTCCGTACCGCGATCTTGTCGCCGCACGCCGCGGCGACGGAATCAGTGCGGTCGTGCCCTATGGCCGTGGGCGAGCTACGCGGCGGGCGGCTCCTCCACCACGACGACGTGGTTGCCGTCCGGATCGCGCAGCATGAACATGAGCGGGGCGCCGGGCATGCGCATCGGCTCGGGGTCGATGTCGATTTCGCCGATTGCGCTCAGGCGCTCGTGCTCGCCCATGACGTCGGGGGTCTCCACGCCGATCGAGCTGCCGCCAGGCTGGCCGCCCATCGGCGGGTTGAGCGCCAGGCGCGCCCGCGACCCCGGCGGGGCCACCTCCAGCCAGCGCATCTCGTCGTGCTCACCAAAGCGCGTGTCGCCGCGCACCTCGAAGCCGAGCTTGTCGGTGTAGAAAGCCAGGGCCGCGTCCTGGTCGGCGACGGTGAACATGGCCACGGCGATGTTCGACAGGGTTGTGGGGGTTTGGGTGATATCGCTCATGGCCTGTAGACCGGGCGAGCAGGCAGAACTCATCGGGCGGTCCTGCCCTGAGATGGCGGGTCGCCATCCGGCCGGCCGGAGTGCGGACCTGCGAGCGGCAGCGACGAGGTGCGGCGACGTC
>DASZCY010000227.1:0-1625 GCA_035942615.1 Solirubrobacteraceae bacterium
GGCTCTCGCACCGAGGCGATGCGTGCCGGATCGGGCATGTCGGTCGGGTTGTGCACGGCGACCACCTCGCCATCGGTGAGCGTCACCTCGAACTCCACTGAGGGCATGGTGGCCAGCAGCTCGAGGTCGTACTCGCGCTCCAAGCGCTCGCGCACGATGTCCATGTGCAGCAGCCCCAGGAAGCCGCAGCGAAAGCCGAAGCCCAGCGCGTCGGAGGTCTCGGGCTCCCAGCTCAGCGCCGCGTCGTTGAGGGTGAGCTTCTCCAGAGCGTCGCGCAGGTCGGGGTAGCGGTCGGCGTCGATGGGAAACAGGCCGCAGAAGACCATCGGCTTGACGTCGCGGTAGCCGGGAAGGGGTTCGCTGGCCGCGCCCGCCCGGGTGGTCAGCGTGTCGCCCACGCGCAGCCTGGTGACGTCCTTGATGCCGGTGATGACGAAGCCCACCTCGCCGGCGCGCAGCTCGGGGGCGGTCAGCGGCGCGGGGGTGAAGAAGCCGATGTCGTCGATGTCGCTCTCGGTCCCCGCGGCCATCGCGCGGATCGCCTCGCCCTTGCGAAAGACCCCGTCGACCACCCTGATGTAGGCGATCACCCCGCGGTACTGGTCGAACTCCGAGTCGAAAATCAGCGCACGGGGGGGCGCGTCGGGGTCGCCCTGGGGCGGGGGGACCTTCTCGACGAGCTCCTCGAGCACGTCAACCACCCCCTCCCCCGTCTTGCCCGAGATGATCCGGATGTTCTCGGCGGACTCACCCAGCAGCTCGGAGACCTCCGCGCCCACCCGCTCGGGCTCGGCGCCCGGCAGGTCGATCTTGTTGAGGCAGGGGATCAGCTCCAGCCCGCCGTCCACCGCCAGGTAGGTGTTGGCCACCGTCTGGGCCTCCACCCCCTGGGAGGCGTCGACCACCAGCAGGGCGCCCTCGCAGGCGGCCAGGGAGCGGCTGACCTCGTAGGTGAAGTCCACGTGGCCGGGTGTGTCGATGAGGTGCAGCTGGTAGGTCTGGCCGTCGCGGGCCTCGTAGAGCACGCGCACGGCCTGGGCCTTGATGGTGATCCCGCGCTCGCGCTCGAGGTCCATGGAGTCGAGCACCTGCTCGCGCATGGAGCGCGCCTCGACGGTCTTGGTCATCTCCAGGATGCGGTCGGCCAGCGTCGACTTGCCGTGGTCGATGTGGGCGATGATCGAGAAGTTGCGGATGTGGGGCTGGTCGGCCATGGCTGCGCCTGTGAGGGTAGGGGCGAAGAGCGCGGGGGGCCGCGCTCAGCGCCCCATCCGGGCGGCCACAAGACCCCGGATCTGCTGGGCCTCGCGCACGCGCAGGAGCAGCACGCTCCCGGCGTAGACCAGCAGGCCGGCGGTCACCCCGGTGCCCACCGAGGCCAGCTGGCCGAGCAGATCCCGCCCCAGCAACCCATCGAGCCCCGCCCACGTCACCCGGGCGACGAGGCCCAGGACGGCGGCGGCGCCCACGATGCGCGCCAGCGCGCCGAGGGTCACGCCCGCCTCGATGCGCCCGCCCAGGTTGCGCCGCAGCACGATGGTCTGGGCGACGGTCAGCGCGATGCTGCCCACGGCGGTGCCGACGACGATGCCCGCGATCCCGAACGGGCGGTACAGCGCGAGCGA
>DASZCY010000228.1:0-10620 GCA_035942615.1 Solirubrobacteraceae bacterium
GGCGCCTGCGCGAGCAGGGCCCCGAGCCCGAGGCGCTGCCCACCGACGACGACTCCGTGCGCAGCGCGGCGCGTACCGACACCCCGGTCCCCGAGCCACCCTTCTGGGGCGTGCGCGAGATCGACGTCCCCCTCGACGAGGTCTTCGCCCACCTGGACACCCACGTGCTGTTCAAGCTGCACTGGGGCGGGCGCGGGGTGAAGGGCGAGGCGTGGCGCGAGCTGGTGGAGGAGGACTTCCGCCCGCGCCTGGAGCGCATGTGGCGCGAGCAGGACTATCTGCGTCCCCGTGCGCTGCTGGGCTACTTCCCCTGCTACGCCGAGGGCAACGACGTGGTCGTGCTCGACCCCGAGGACCGCGAGACGGTGCTCGAGCGCCTGACCTTCCCGCGCCAGCCCAAGCACGATCGCATCTGCCTGGCCGACTTCTACCGCCCCAAGGAGAGCGGCGAGCTCGACGTCGTCGCCCTGCAGGCCGTCACCGCCGGCGACGAGGTGACCGAGCTCATGGGGCGTCTGGAGCGCGAGGGCGAGTTCGCCGAGCAGCTGTTCACCCACGGCCTGGGCGTGCAGACCGCGGAGGGCATGGCCGAGTGGCTGCACGCCCGCGTGCGCGGCGATCTGGACGTCGAGGCCACCCAGGGCCGGCGCTACTCGTGGGGCTACCCCGCCTGTCCCGAGCAGTCCGAGCACGAGAAGGTCTCGCGCCTGCTCGACCTGGGACAGATCGGCATCCGCCTCACGGGCGGCTACGCCGTCGAACCCGAGCAGTCCACCCTGGCCATCGTCGCCCACCACCCCCAGGCCGTGTACTTCGGCATGAAGTCCGGCCGCCTGCCCGAGGACGGATCGCCCGACGACATCATCGCCGGCAGCGAGCGCGACCTCTCGCGCATCGACGAGGACCCGCCCGAGGGCCCCGTCGAGGAGGAGGCCGGCGCCGAACCAGCCATGGCCAGCTCGTCGGGGCGCGCGGGCGCCGAGTAGGGCCCGCCCCGGCACTGGGCCGGAGCAGGCCCTCGCCCGGGACCGGCTAGCCCTCCTTGACGGCGGAGATGCTGGCCAGGAGCTTGACCTTGTCGCCCACGAGCATGTTGCCGCTGCCCAGGGCCTGGTTGAAGGTCATGCCGTAGGCCTGGCGGCTGATGCTGCCGCTGGCCTCGAACGCCACGCGCTCGTGGCCCCACGGGTCGGTGTCGGCGCCCTGGACCTCAACCGCGAGCTGGACCTCCTGGGTCACCCCGCGGATCGTCAGGTCACCGGTGACGCGCAAATGCTCGTCGTCGACGAGCTCGATCGCCTTCGACGCAAAGGTGATCTCGGGGAACTGCTGCGTGTCGAGGAAGTCCGACGAGCGCAGGTGCGTGTCACGGGCGGTCTCGCGGGTGTTCAGGGTGTCGGCCCTGACAGTCCCCGACGCCCGCGAGTTTGCGGGGTCCTCGGCTACCTCGAGCGTGCCGGTGAACTCGGCGAACAAGCCCTTCACCGTGGCGATGCCCATGTGCTTGACCTGGAACTCGACGCTGGAGTGACCGGCGTCCACCTGCCAGGTCCCGGGCTGGATGCCCTGTTGGGTCTGCGTGCTCATCGGATTCCTCCTGTCGGTGAAAGCTGTTGCACGCACAACCTAGCAGGTAGTTGCGCGTACAACTAGCACGCTCCGAGACAGAGGCTCAGCGCGGAGGTTCTCAGCGCTGCTCGGCCACGCGGGTCATCTCGTCGAGGTCGACGAGCTTCACACGGGGGCGGCCGTGGGGTTCGCCGGCCGTCGTCTCGTGGCGGTCGATGGCCCCCCAACCGTCCCAGGTGACCAGGCCGGGGGCACGCTCGCGCAGCCAGGACTCCAAGGCGGCGGGGTCGGGGTGGTCGGGGGCGTTGAGGCGCCCGGCCTCGCGGTCCTCCAGGATGCGCGCGACGGTGTCGGCAGCGTCCTTCTTGTTCGTGCCGATCACCCCGCTGGGCCCGCGCTTGATCCATCCGACGGCGTACTCGCCGGGTAGCGGCTCGCCGTCCTCGTCCAGCACGCGGCCGGCGTCGTTGCGGATCAGACCGCGGTTCTCGTCGAAGGGCACGCTGCACACCCGGATGCCCCGATAGCCGATCGAGCGCAGCACGAGCCCGCACTCGATGACCTCCTCCTCCCCGGTGGGCACCGCGGCCAGGCGCCCGTCCTCGCGGCGCTCGATGCGGTTTCGCACCACGCGCACGCCGCGCACCCGGCCCCGCTCGTCGCCCAGGATCTCCACCGGGGAGCGCAGGAAGCGCAGCGCCACGCGGTGGCTGTGGCCTGCGGGGGCGCGCCGGGCGTAGTCGTGAAGAATCTCCACGTTGCGCCGAGCGGTGGCCTCCGCGGCGTCGGAGTCCAGCCATGCGCGGCTGTCGGGGTCGAGCTCCATGTCGGCCGGGTCGACGACCACGTCGGCGCGGCTCAGCTCGCCCAGCTCGCGTAGCTCGGGGTTGGTGAAGGCCGCCTGCGCGGGCCCGCGGCGACCCAGCAGCACCACCTCGCGCACGCCCGCCTCCGTCAGGGCGTCGATGGCATGGTCGGCGGTGTCGGTGGTGCGCAGCTCATCGGGTGAGAGCATCAGCATGCGCGCCACGTCGATGGCCACGTTGCCGTTGCCGACCACCACGGCGCGCTCGCACGAGAGATCAAAGGAGTGGCGCGCAAAGACCGGGTGGGCGTTGTACCAGGCGACGAACTCGGTGGCCGGATGCGAGCCGGCCAGGTCCTCCCCCGCAATCCCCAGCCGGTTGTCGGTGGCCGTCCCGAAGGCGTAGACCACACCGTGGTAGCGCTCCAGGAGCTCCTCGCGGCGCACATGCTTGCCCAGCTTCACCCCGCCGAAGAAGCGGAAGCCCGGCTTGCCCGCCGTCTTGGCGTAGCGCTTGGTGACCGCCTTGATCTTGGGATGGTCGGGCGCCACCCCCGCGCGCACCAGCCCGAAGGGCGTGGGCAGGGCGTCGAGGAGGTCGACCTCGAAGCCCTGCCCGAGCAGCTCCTCGGAGGCATAGAAGCCGGCCGGCCCAGCGCCGATGATCGCAATGCGCGGCACACCGCGAGGATATGGCGAGCAGCAGCCCCGGCGGCCGGGGTAGGGGTGCGCGCATGGATGACCTGCGCGGGACCGTGATCCTTGTCACCGGCGCCACCGACGGCCTGGGCCGCCAGCTGGCGCTCGACCTCGCCGGGCGCGGGGCCACGGTGCTGGCCCACGGGCGCCGGCGCGAGCGCCTCGATGCGCTGCTCGGCGAGCTCGAGGCGGCGGGGCGGGCCCCCGCGCGCGGCTACCTGGCAGACCTGGCCTCCCTCGAGGAGGTGCGCCGAATGGCCCGCGAGGTGCTGGACGCCGAGGAGCGCCTCGGCGTGCTGGTCAACAACGCGGGCGTGGGCGCTGGCGACGAGCGCCTGGAGAGCGTCGACGGCCACGAGCTGCGCTTTGCGGTCAACTATCTGGCGGGCTTCCTGCTCACGCGCCTGCTGCTCGACCGGTTGCGCGCCTCGGCGCCCAGCCGGGTGGTCAACGTGGCCTCAATCGGCCAGGCGGCCATCGACTTCGATGACGTCATGCTCGAGCGCGGCTCCTTCTCGGGCTTTCGCGCCTACGCCCAGAGCAAGCTCGCCCAGATCATGTCCACGATCGACCTGGCCGAGGAGCTGGACGGCAGCGGCGTGGACGTCAACGCGCTGCACCCCGCCACGCTCATGGACACCACGATGGTGCGCGAGAGCTTCGGCACGCCGCGCAGCAGCGTGCGTGAGGGAGCCGACGCGGCGCTGCGCCTGGTCGCCGGTCCTGAGCTGGAGGGCGTGAGCGGGCGCTACTTCGAGGGCACCCGGGAGGGGGCTGCCGATCCGCAGGCCTACGACCCCCAGGCCCGCGCCGCGCTGCGCCGCCTCAGCGTGCGCCTGACGGGCCTCCAGACCTAGGGCTTCTCTCGATGGGCGCTCGGGGGCCCTCAGGCCATCCGCCGGTAGCGCCATACGCTAAGGGGCACGAACACGGCGAGCAGCCCGGCCACCCAGGCGAGGAAGAGCAGCAGCGGGTCGCTGACCTCCCCGCCCAGCGAGAGCGCCCGGGCGCTGTCCACCGCCGCGGTGACCGGACTCGCGCTGGCAAAGCCCTCCAGCCACGCCGGCATGGTTTCGACGGGGACGAAGGCCGACGAAACGAAGACCAGGGGGAAGATGGCCACGAAGCCGCCCGACTGGGCCGCCTCGGCGCTGTCGGTGACCAACCCCACCAGCGTGAAGATCCAGCTCAGCGCGAAGCCGAAGAGCAGGACCACCGCGACAGCGCCGGCCGCCTCCAGCACCCCCTCGGTGAAGCGAAAGCCCACCGCGTAGCCCACCCCGATCATCAGGACGACCACGAACAGGCTGCGCACGAGGTCGGCCGTCGTGCGCCCCACCAGCACCGCGGCGCGCGACATGGGCATCGAGCGCATGCGGTCCACCACGCCCCGCTGGAGGTCCTCGGCCAGGCCGACGGCGGTCTGGGAGGCGCGGAAGCCCGAGGACTGGATAAAGATGCCCGGAAGCAGGAAGTCGACGTAGTCGAGGCCCCGCGGCAGCGTGCCGCCGATGGCACCACCGAAGACAAACGAGAACAGCAGCACGAACATCACCGGCTGGATCGTCGAGAAGATCAGGAGCTGGGGCTGGCGGACGAAGTGGCGCAGGTTGCGCCCGGTCACCAGCGCGCAGTCGCGCAGCGCCCAGCCCGCCTCGGCCAGGAGGCCGGGGGCCGGCGAGGACGCCGGGACGGCGCTCACGCTGCGGCCCCCGCGGCCGGCTCCCGCTCCTCCTCGCCCTCGGGCGGGGCCGTCGGCTCATCGGTCTTCTGCCCGGTCAGCTCCAGGAAGACGTCGTCCAGAGTCGGGCGGCGCAGCCCCAGGTCGCTGACGCCCACCCCGGCCTCGCGCAGCGCGGCGGCGGCCTCGGCCACCATCCCCACCCCGTCCTGGGGCGCGGACACGGTGAGGTCGCTGCCCACCTCGCCAGGCTGAGCGCCGCCGCAGCCCAGGCGGCCCAGGGCCCTGATCGCCGCGTCGCGCACGCCCGGGTCGCTGAGACGCACGTGGACCATCGCGCCGCCCACCTGGTCCTTGAGCTCGTCGCCGGTGCCCTCGGCGATCACCCGCCCCTGGTCGATCACCGCGATGCGGTGGGCCAGATGGTCGGCCTCCTCGAGGTACTGGGTGGTCAGCAGCACGGTGGTGCCCTCGTCCACCAGCTCGCGCACCAGAGCCCAGATCTGATTGCGGCTGCGAGGGTCCAGCCCTGTGGTGGGCTCGTCGAGGAAGAGGACGAGCGGGCTGGTCAGCAGGCTGGAGGCCAGGTCGAGGCGGCGGCGCATGCCCCCGGAGTAGGTCTTGGCCGGGCGGTCAGCGGCCTCGAGCAGATCGAAGCGCTCGAGCAGCTCGTCGGCGCGCCGGCGGGCCGCGCGCCTGCTCATACGAAACAGGCCGCCGAACAGGCGCAGGTTCTCGCGACCGGTCAGCAGCTCGTCCACCGCGGCGAACTGGCCCGCCAGCCCGATCTGGCGGCGCACCGAGCGCGCCTGGGAGGTCACGTCGAAGCCCAGGACGCTGGCCTTCCCCTCGTCGGGCTTGAG
This sequence comes from Solirubrobacteraceae bacterium, assembly GCA_035942615.1. Classification (GTDB taxonomy): domain Bacteria; phylum Actinomycetota; class Thermoleophilia; order Solirubrobacterales; family Solirubrobacteraceae; genus Siliceabacter. Next base: position 5,618 of record DASZCY010000228.1, read on the forward strand.
CAGCGTGGCCAGCACCCGCACGACGGTCGTCTTGCCCGCCCCGTTGGGTCCCAGCAGGCCCAGCACGCGCCCCTCGGCAGCGACGAGGTCCAGGCCGTCCAGCGCGCGGGTCTGCCCGAAGCGCTTGACGACCCCCTCGATCCGGATGGCGGCGTCCATGGCGCTTCACGCTACCCCGAAGAGGTCCGGCGGGTGGGCCCAGCGGGGTGCGACCGCCTCAGGCCCCACGGGCGCGTGCCAGGAGGGCGAGCTTGTCCGCGCGCGCAAGGGACTTGACGCGGGCCTCCTCGCGGCGGGCGGACCGCCGGTCGGGCATCGCGCGCGCCCAGACCAGGACCACCGGGCGCCGCGAGGCGGTGTACCGGCTGGCGCGCCCCGACGCGTGAGCGCCCAGGCGGCGGCGCAGGTCGACCGTCCAGCCGCAGTACAGCGAGCCATCGGCGCAGCGCAGCAGGTACACCCAGGAGGCCTCCACCTGCGGGAGGTTCGCCTGCGCGCGCGTCGAACCTGCCCTCGGGGTGCAGCGGCCCTTCGACATCCTGTCCATCGACGGCGGCGGAATCCGGGGCATCATCCCCGCCACCGTGCTGGCCGAGCTGGAGCGGCGCACCGGCCGGCGCATCGCCGAGCTGTTCGATCTCATCGCCGGCACCTCCACCGGCGGCATCCTGGCCGTGGCCCTCACCGTGCCCGGCGAGGGCGGTATCCCGCGCTGGCGCGCCGAGGAGCTCATCGGCCTCTATGTCGAGCAGGGACCGGAGATCTTCGCCAGGACGCTCGGGCGCACGATCGCAAGCGGCCTGGGCCTGCTCGACGAGCGCTATGACGACGCCGCGCTGGAGGCGGCGCTGGACCGCTACGTGGGCGACGCACGCCTGAGCGAGCTGGCCACCGACGTCCTGGTGACCGCCTACGACACCGAGGCCCGCCGACCCTTTCTGTTCGCCAGTCACGTCGTGGCCGAGGGTGAGCCCGCCTGGGACCATCGCGCGCGCGACGCCGCGCGCGCGACCGCCGCGGCGCCTACCTACTTCGAGCCGCTGGCACTCAGCGCGCGCGGCGAGCGCTTCTGCCTGGTCGACGGCGCCGTGTTCGCCAACAACCCGGCCCTGAGCGCCTACGCGGAGGCGCGGCGCATAGCGCCGGAGCGTCCCGTGCGCATCGTCTCGCTGGGCACCGGGTCACTCAACCGCCCCTACCGCTGCGACGCCGTGCGCGGCTGGGGCGTGGTGGAGTGGATCCGTCCCCTGATCGACGTGGTCTTCGACGGGCAGAGCGCCGCGGTCGCCGGCCAGCTGGACCAGCTGTTGGGCGACGACCACCACCGCTTCCAGATCGAGCTCATCGGCGCCAAGGACGAGCTGGACGACGTGAGCCCGGAGAACCTCGCGGCGCTGGGCGAGCGCGGGCGCTCGCTGGTCGAGGGCGACGCCGGGCGGCTGGACGCGGTGGCCCGGGCGCTGCTCGCCGATCGGTGAGGCACGCGTCGGCTGCCGGTCTCGCTGGTCGGCCGCAGACCGGGCGAGCCGGACTCGCCAACACGCGGAGCGGGTCCTAGGCTCCCGGGATGGCCGCCGCGCGCCACTTCGTCAAGTACACCTTCCTCAAGGTGGATCCCCTCTGGCGCCGGCGGGTGGCCGAGGACCGCGCCCGCGACAAGCGGGAGTTCCTCGCCGCGTGCGAAAACTTCGCGGCCGAGCACCTGCTGCAGGCCTTCTCGCTGGTGGGCACGCGCGGCGACGCGGAGCTGATGCTGGTGGCCGAGGCCGAGAACCTCGACCGCATCCACGAGTTCCACGTGGTGCTGGCCCAGAGCGGGCTCATGCAGTGGTCGTCCATCCCCTACTCGTTTCTGGGCCTGCGCAAGGCCAGCGAGTACTCCGACGAGGAGCGCCACGTGCCCCGGCGCTTCAGCGGGCGGTACCTGTTCGTGTATCCCTTCGTGAAGACCCGCGCGTGGTACGGGCTGCCCGCGCAGGAGCGCCAGCGGATCATGCAGGACCATATCCGCGTCGGGCGCGAGTACCCCCAGGTCGACAACCACACGACCTACTGCTTCGGGCTGGACGATCAGGAGTTCGTGGTCGCCTTCGACACCGACGACGCCGCCGCCTTCCTGGACCTTGTCCAGCGTCTGCGCACCACGGAGGCCTCGGCGTACACGCTGCGCGACACCCCCAGCTTCACCTGCATCGCCGCCTCGCTGGAGCGCTCGCTCAACGCACTGGACGGCGAAGCCCTCGTCGTCGCGGGGCAATCCTGAGCGACGGGTCGGGGGACGCCGCCGGGGTCGCCCACCTGCGCGCGGTCGATCCCATCCTCGGCGCCCTGATCGAGCGCGTCGGCCCGCCGCGCCCGCGCCGGCGCCCCGACGGGCCGAACCCGGCCGACCACTACGGCGCGCTCGTGCGCTCCATCGTGGGCCAGCAGCTGTCCACCAAGGCCGCCCGGGCCATCTACGGGCGCCTGCTCGAGCACTTCTCCGGGCGCCCGCCCTCGCCCGAGGAGGTGCTGGCCGCCGACGCCGAGGAGCTGCGCGCGGCCGCCGGGCTGTCGCGGGCCAAGGTGGGCTTCCTGCGCTCGCTGGCCGAGCACGTGGTGGCCGGCGAGCTGGAGCTCGACCGCGTGGCTGAGCTGCCCGATGAGGAGATCGTCGCCGAGCTGTGCGCGGTGCGCGGCCTGGGCGAGTGGAGCGCGCACATGTTTCTGATGTTCCAACTCGAGCGCCCCGACGTCCTCGCGGTGGGCGACCTGGGCGTGCGCAGGGCCGTCGAGCGCGCCTACGGCCTGCCCGAGCTGCCCACCACCGCGCAGCTGCGCGCGCTGGCCGAGCCCTGGCGCCCCCACCGCACGCTGGCCTGCCGCTACCTGTGGCGCTCCCTGGACAACGAGCCGACCGTCACCGCCTGAATCATCCGCGCGCACATCGGGCACGCCGATGGGAAACCCATTGCGCAGGAGGGCCGATGACCGCCGACCACGACGATGTGAACCAGGAACCCGACGAGCAGCGCCGCGATATCACCGGCCCCGACGCACCGACCGGCGAGGCCACCCGCCCGCCGGCCAACCCGCCCCGCGATGAGGAGGCGACCAGCGCCGCCGAAGACAAGCTGGAACAGGCCGGCGGGGGTCACTAGGAGCGCCTCAGCGAAGCGACTGGCGACAGTCAGTCGCCTGGTGGGTTTCCGAGGCTGGGTGGCAGAAAGAGCAGGCGTCAGCACGGAGGAGCGGACGGCCCGCCCGGTCGGGCGGCCCACGCCTGCCAGGCGGCGAGAACGGGATAGGGCTCGCCCAGGCCCGGACCGGTCAGGCCCGTGGGAAAGGCGGGATCCTCGCGTACCGTGTATTGGAAGGCGGCGTCGACCCGAGGGTGGCGGGCCCAGGCGCTCAGCGCGGTGTGCATCTCACGACAGCCCTCGACGGTGCGCCGCTGTTCACCGGCCACGGCGGTCTCGGTGATCCACACCCTGTGGCGCCGCTGACAGCCCTTGGCGTCGAGCGCGCCGAGCACCTCCTCGAGCAGCGCCAGGTCGCCCGCGCGGTCGGGGTCAGCGGCCAGCGGCGCGCCTCCCTCGCGGTCGGCCGGGGAGCCCACGTAGGCGTGCTGGGCCCAGACCGCGGAGGAGCAGGCGACGTCGCGGGGCAGGGCGGCGGCGAACTCGGCGGCGCCCGCGGCGGCGTCGCGAGGCGCGTCGTAGCCCGCCACCTCGCCGAGCAGCGCGTGGGCGGCGGGGCCGGCCGCCTCGCGCCAGGCGCGCACGATCCGGGCGTAGCCCTCGGGGGCCAGGGGCGCGGAGGAGGTGTCGCAGCGGGCGCGCTGGGGGGTCAGGAAGGTCGGGTGGTTGGGCTCGTTCCACGGGCTCCAGACGCGCAGTGGCACGCCCGCGACGCGCCCCAGATCGACCAGCGAGCGGACGAAGGAGCGGTAGGCATCCAGGTCGGGCGGCCGCGTGCGTGGCTCGGTGCCCTGCTGGTCGCACCCCTGCGCCGGCGGCGCGGCCCAGTCGGGCGTGCCGTAGAGGAGCACCACCGGCTCGGCGCCCCTCGCGCCGATGGCCCGCAGCCGGTCGAGCAGGCCGGCGTAGGCCGCGCACGGCGGGCGGCCGCGCATGCAGCCGTCGTCGGCGGCGTCCAGGTCCGGTGGCGCGGCGCGCGAGGGCTGCAGCTTGGCCCAGTCGACCAGGAGGCGCACGTGGGAGGGGCGCAGCTCCGCGACACGCTGACGCCAGGCGGCGAAGGCCCCGCCCACCACCCCCGCGGGCGGCGGGGCCAGCAGCCGGGCGTTGGACTCGGTCAGGCCGATGGCCAGGCGCGCGGGCGTGACCTCGCGCTGGGGGACGGCCCCGCCGTTCGGCGGGGCCTCACGCGGGCGCTCCTCCCCGCAGCCGCCGAGGAGCAGCAGCACGGCGACGCACGCTACCCCAGGAGACCATCTGGGTGCCCGCCTCAGACGACCATGGACGGACGGCTCACGCCGTCGGTGCCCCGCCGTCCTGGGCACGCCGCGACCTCAGACTGCGGAGACCTCTTCCTCGTCGGCGACCCGGAACGAGGAGCCGCAGCCGCAGGCCGCGATCACGTTGGGGTTCTCGACCTTGAAGCCCGCGCCCGTGAGCGAGTCCACGTAGTCGATGACCGAGCCCCTGACGTAGGGAAGCGAGGGCCCGTCGACCAGGACCTTCAGGCCGTCGTGGTCGAAAACCTCGTCCCCGTCACGCTTCTGGTCGAAGGCCAGCGCGTACTGGAAGCCCGAGCAGCCTCCACCGCGCACGCCGACCCGCAGGCCGGCATCGGCCGCGACGGTGCCCTGGGAGGCCAGGAACTCGCGGATCTTCTCGGCGCCTTTGTCGGTGATGGTGATCATGCTTGAGAGAGGATAGCGAGGTGGTCCAGCGGTCTAGGCTAGGAGCATGCCCACTCCCCAGGAGCTCGAGCAGCGCATCGAGGCCGCGATCCCCGGTGCTCGCGCGGAGGTCAGCAGCGCCGACAACGTGCACTTC
>DASZCY010000229.1:0-3738 GCA_035942615.1 Solirubrobacteraceae bacterium
ATCTGCCGCGGCACACCTCTCAGCTCGCGCTGATCAGGGCGTCGAACCGGATCGACCGCTTCGTGCGCCGCGAGGCCCTCGCGCTGTTCCTCTACGCGCCGCAGTCGCTCTACGCGGTCAACCGCCACGTGGACTTCACGCCGTACCGGACGTCGGTCGAGCTGGCGGAGTGCGAGGTCGGGGAAGCGCACTGGTCGCGGCGGCGGAGCTCGGCGGCGTAGACGAGCGCTCCGGGTTCGCGCTGAGCGGCGGGTCCGCGGCGGGTCCGCGCCGATGGCGCGCCACCCCAAGATCGCGGGCGTCGACGTACCTCAGCCGGGTAGGCGTTTTCAACCTCGGCCTCGAAACAGGAGACAGGCATGATCCTTCGCCTCGACCGCATCGGCACCGAGCTGCCGCCCCCCTCCGACCCCGATCCCGACGGCGCAGGCGTCGTCCAGGAGCCTTTGGGTGGGAAGTTCGGCGAGATGTCGACCTTCATGAACTACACGTTCCAGTCGTTCAACTTCCGCGATCGCGAGGGCGCACGGCCGTTCTACGACCTGGTGGCCAACATCGCCGCCGAGGAATTCGGCCACGTGGAGCTGGTCGCGGGGACGATCAACAACATGCTCACGGGGGCGTCGCCCACCGACGACGGCAAGGCGCCGCAGGCCTCGCTGGCCGCCGTCAAGGGGATCGGCAATCCGCAGCACTTCCTCTTCGGCGGGCAGGGCGCGCTGCCCCAGGACTCCAACGGCAAGCCGTGGACGGGGGACAACGTGTTCTCCTCGGGCGACCTCATCGAGGACCTCACCCACAACTACTTCCTGGAGACCGGCGCGCGCAGCGGCAAGCTGCGCGTCTACGAGATGGTCGAGCACCCGGCCGCCCGCGCGCTGACCGGCTACCTGCTCATCCGCGGAGGCGTCCATCAGGTCGCCTACGCGCGCGCGCTCGAGCACCTGACCGGGGCGGACATGAGCAAGCTCTTCCCCACCCCGCGCATCCCCACCGACAAGATCCCCGAGTGCCAGCCCCACCTGCAGCGCGGCGAGCACACGGTGCTCTACCGCATGTCGCCCGGCGACTACCACGAGCTGGCGGCGGTGTTCAACGGCTCGCACCCCGAGACCGGCGACGAGCTCGAGGTCCGCGACGGTCCGCCGGAGGGCGCGGAGATCCCCAACCTGCCCTCCCAGCCCGCGGTCTTCGCCCCCGACTACGCGCCCGAGGAGATCCGCGAGATCGCCGACAAGCTGCGCAGCAGGGCGGGCATCAGCGCCTGAGCCATCTCGCCCTAGCCTGCGGGCGGTGCACCCGCGCCTGCTCGCCGCCGTCCTCCTGGCCACCGCCGCGGCCATCGCTGTGGCGGGCGTCGCGCTCGCCCCCCGCGGCGAGGGCGACGCCGGGGGCGGCCGGGCCGGCTTCGAGGGCGCGCTGCGCCCCCCGGGCATCCCGCCGGCCGACTTCGCGCTGCGCGACCAGGACGGGGAGCAGATCACCCTGGCCGACGTGCGCGGCGAGGTGGCCGTAGTCACCTTCCTCTACTCCACCTGCGAGGACACCTGCCCGCTGGTGGCCCAGCAGATCCGCGGCGCGCTGGACCAGCTCGGCCGCGAGGTCCCCGTGCTGGCCTTTTCGGTCGACCCGGCGAGCGACACGCGGCGCAGCGCCCAGGCTTTTCTGACCGAGCAGCGCCTGACCGGCGACTGGCACTTCCTGCTGGGCGAGCCCGCCGAGCTGCGCCCGGTGTGGGAGGCCTACGGGGTCCAGCCCCAGGTCGTGCGCGAGGGTGGGCCCGACCTCGAGCACAGCATCTCGGTGGTGCTGGTGGACCGCCAGGGCCGGCAGCGCATCGGCTTTCCCTACGACCAGCTCACCCCGGAGGGCCTGGCCGCGGACATCGCGCGGCTGGCGCGCGGCGCCTGAGGGCGTCAGCCCAGAAGGTCGTCGAGGAGCGGTCGCCAGCCGGGCACGACGTCGCTCAGCTCCACCCGGTCACCGGCCCTGTGGCGGGCGACCTTGTCCTGGGCGCGGAAGACGGTGGCGCTGCGAAGCGGCGGGTCGATGACCAGCACGGCGCCGGTGTCGGCCTCCAGCCACATCGACGCCTTGCACTCGATGTCGGTCCAGCGGTCGCTGGGCGAGACGATCTCGACGGCGAGGTCGGGTGCGCCCGGCCAGTACTTGTCGGTCAGCGGCCGGCGTGCGACGCGGTCACGGGCGATGAAGGCCACGTCGGGGGCCAGGACGCGGTCGGGATCCGAGCGCAGCAGGAAGCCGACCTCCCCGAGGACGACGCCGAGCTCATGGCCGTCCACGTGAGCGGTCAGGCCAACCGCGAGCCGGTTGGCGACCCATCCGTGCTCCGCTCCCGGCGGCTCCATCTCGACGACGATGCCATCGACGAGCTCGTGCTTCTTGCCGGGGATGCTCAATCCGAGCAGTTCCTCGGCCGTCATGGGACGCCCTGCTGCCGTCGCGCCGGACACCCCCCGATCCTACCTGCGTGCGATGCCCTCGCCGCCGGCCGACGCCGCGGGGCGTTGCTAGCGTGCGGGCGTGCGCGCCCCCGTGGACACGCTCCCCGCACCGCCCTTCCCCGGCGGGCTGCCGTGGATCAACGTGGCCACGCTGCGCATGGACAAGCAGCTCGGCCGCCCGGTGGTGGTGGAGTTCTGGGACTTCCTGCGCGCCCACTCGCTGCGCACGCTGCCCTACCTGCGCGCCTGGCACGAGCGCTATGCCGCCGACGGGCTGCGGGTGGTGGGCATTCACGCCCCGGGCTTCGCCGCCTCGCGCGACCCCGACGCGGTGCGCGCGGCGTGCGCGCGGCTGGGCGTCGAGTACCCGGTGCTCGTCGACTCCGACCTGCGTGCCTGGCGTGACTACGGCAACCGCGGCTGGCCGGGACGCTACGTGTTCGACCTCACGCTGCACCTGCACACGCTGCACTACGGGCAGGGCGGTTACGAGGAAACCGAGCGTGCCATCCAGGCGCTGCTGGGCGTGGAGCGCGAGCCGGTCGGCCCGCTGCGCCCCGAGGACGCCGAAGGGGCGACGCTGGCGCCGCCCACCCCCGACCAGGAGGGCGCGTGGTCGGGCCCCTACGAGGCGGGCGCGGTGTGGGCGGTGCTGGAGGGCGCCGGGGTGGTGCGCGTCAACGGGGAGCAGCGCACCGTGGCGGGCCCGGTCTGCGAGCTGCTGGTCGAGCACCCACGCCACACCGCCGGCGTGCTGGACCTCGAGCTGGGCCCCAGGGTGACCTGTGCCGCGGTGCAGTTCACGCCGGGCCTGGCCTGAGCGGCTCCTACCGGACCGCCAGCGGAAGGTTCAGCCGAGGCCGCCCTCGGGACAGGAACCGCAAAGAGTTCCCATGCGGCTGGCGAGGGGTTGAGTGGCATGCCGTGCACCGCGATCGAGCATGCCAAAGCGCCCTCACCGCCTACACCCGATCTACATCGGCAGCGATCCCCACTTCTCTCCCGTCGCCGAGGGTTGCGGGGAAACGAACTTCTTCGAGGCGATGACCGGCCAGCACCGGCGAACCCTGCCGCTGCCTCCGCCGTTCAACCCCTCTCAGTGTGTGCACACGCGCGAGAACGTCGGTCCCAACCTCGGCTGGAACGTCACCTCGCCGGGGGACTTGAACCGCGACGGGTTCCGTGACTTCGTGTCCGGTGCCCCGTTCACCGACGCCTGCGGCCAGAGCGGCATGATGCCCTACGAGGACCAGGGCATCCTGGTCGTCTTCCG
>DASZCY010000230.1:0-4454 GCA_035942615.1 Solirubrobacteraceae bacterium
CGCGCCCGGCGTGGACCAGCGCCGCTCCGCCCAGGCCGACGCGGTCTCGTACGTCCCGTCGTAGGCGAAGGGGTCGTCCCACAGCCCCAGGTCGACGAAGTTCCGTGGCCCCTCGCCGACCTCGCGGAAGCGGGGCTCGGCCTCGAAGAAGAAGTCGACGATGTCATCCCAGACCGCCACCACCTTCCGGGAGTAGTCGAAGAACCCGGTCACCCGCAGGAACATCTCGTTGGTGTCCGCGGTGTCGATCATGGTGCTGACCCCGCCCGGAACGATCGTCTGCGGGTGCGGGTACTTGCCGCCGATCAGCACGTAGGCCTCGAGCGCGCGGCGTGAGGTGTCGCGCGCCTCGCCGTAGAGCTTGCCGTGCACGGGCGTCATGGCGGTCATGAGGTCGGAGATCAGCCTGTAGCCGTGCGTGGCAGCGCCGGGGGCGGGAGTCCGCTGCGCCAGCTCCCACAGTTCCGGGTTGGTCTCGCGCACCACCGGTTCGCTGTAGTCCGGGCCAACGCGGGTGAACAGGTGGGTCGGGCGGTCCCAGAGGTACTCGAGCGCCACCATCAGGTTGCGCGCCACGATCCCCATCGGGGGCGGCTGGATCCCAAAGGCCATCTCGCACGCCAGCGCCGATGCGGTGGGGTGCACACCGCCGCAGGCCCCGCAGGCGCGGCTCGAGACGAAGATCGCATCGCGCGGATCGCGGCCCTGCAGGATGACCTCGTAGCCGCGATACAGCGTCGCGAGGGCGTAGGCGTCGGCCACCGGGGCGCTGTCGCCGTCGATCGCCATCCTGAAGGACAGCCCGCCCGCGCCCGCCACCCCCGTGACGGGATCGAGGTCCACGTGCCGGGTCTCGCCCGCCGTCCGCGTCGCCATCTAGATCTCCTCCCGCGACTTGACCCGCTCACCCAGGACCGGGACGCTCGCCTCCATGTCCACGCCCTTCTGGCGCAGGATGTCACGGCTGGCCGGCGAGGGCTGCTTCTTGTTGCGCTCGCCGTGGTGCACCGAACCCCGGTACTGAAGCTTCTTGTAGAAGTAGGCGTTCACCTTGTCGAGGGGATCCTGCTTGCCCTGCGCGAGCCCCCACCCGGAGTAGACCTGCTGGGTCGAGTCCCACAGCGGCTCGCGGTTGCCATTCTTCATCGACATCCGCCGCAGGCGCCGGATTCCCCCACCGTAGATCTTCGACATGCTGCCGGAGAGGAACGAGCCCGGCGGCGCCTTGTAGAACGGGCTGTACTTGTCGGGAAAGCCCGGCATCGTGCAGCCGATGCACGCCCCGCCGGCGACCATGCAACCACCCGTGTGGTTGATCGCGCCGCGCTCGACGATGTTGCACTGGACCACCGGCCCCCAGCACCCGATCTCCACCAGGCACTGGTTGTCGCCCGGCTGGTGGGCGAACACCCCTTCCTCGTAGTAGCCGGCCTTGGGGCAGTGGCGGTGCACCGTCTCCCCGAACTGCCACACCGGACGCCCCAGGTCGTCGAAGTCCGGCAGCGGCGTGAGGCCCGCGAGGTGCTGGAGGACGTGGGACAGGGTCTCGGTGAAGTTGTCACCAATGGGCGCGCAGCCGGGCACGTTGACCACCGGCACCCCCCTCGCCGATTGGTAGTCGTGGCCCAGGTAGTCCATCAGGCTCATCGAGTTGGTGATGTTCCCGGCCGCCGCGGGGATCCCGCCCCACGTCGCACACGTCCCGATGGCGATTGCCGCCTCCGCGCCGGGGGCCAGCGCCCAGATCCAGTCGGTGACGCGCAGCGACTGGTCGTTCGCCCGGGCCGGGGGCAGGGATCGCGGCCAGTCCGCGCCCACGCCCAGAGCCGCGTACTGGCCCGCGCGCTCAAGGGCCTGATCGTCGGGGATCGAGCCCTCCACCACGATCACGTAGGGATCGCCCAGCGTCCCCTCGACCGCCTGACGGTAGGGCGTCACGAAGTCGGCGCCGGGGTCCGCGGTGAGCCCCGGGTGATGGAGCACAACCTGGGGGAGCACGGGGATCCTCCCGGTCACCAGGTCCTCCACCGAAGGCTGGCTCGCGGTGAGCAGCGCGGTCGTGCACCCGTCGCAGCTCATCCCGGCCAGCCAAAAGACGTGCATGGTGCCCACGGCCTCGTCACCGCGACCCTGACCGCCCGGGGGGCCGTGGGACCAAGGTGCGGACTTCGTCTCCCTGGGCGGGCGCTCGTAAGCCATTAGATCGATCTCTCCCTGCTTCCGACGGGGCCTGTAGGCCGCAGACCCTACCACCCCGGTAGATGTGTCGCGCACTTACGCACGCGATCGGTGGGGGCGAGCCTGGGAGAGCGGGTAAGGTAAGAGCCGACGTCGGATTCGAACGGCGGCACCTCTGGCCGCCAGGAGGAGCACCTAGCCTATGTGCCTCGGCATCCCCGGCCAGATCGTCGAACTGGTCGACGAGCACCATCACATCGCCAAGGCCGAGGTTTCCGGTGTGCGGCGCAACGTCAACATCGGGCTGCTCGCCGAGGGCCCTGACGCCGTGGGCGTGGGCGACTGGGTGCTGATCCACGTCGGCTTCGCGATGTCGAAGATCGACGAGGAGGAGGCGCGCTCGACGCGCGAGTTCCTCATCTCGCTCGGCCAGCCCTTCGAGGAGGAGCTCGAAGAGCTGGAGAACAGCACGATCGAGTGAGGCTCTGCCGGCCATGAGCGCCCACGCCGCCTCCGGCCGGGAGCACCTCTCCGCGGGGATCGCCGAGCGCGAGCGGGCCCTCGCGGCCTTCTTCGAGCACGAGCAGACCCGCCTGGCCCATGCCTGCCATGAGCTCGCGCGGGCCTTCGCGCGCGGTGGCACCCTGGTGGCCTTCGGCACGGGCGCCGCGGCCACCGACGCGGCCCATGTGGCGGTGGAGTTCATGCACCCGGTCATCGTGGGAAAGCGGGCGCTGCCGGCGCTCGCGCTCACCAACGACGCCACCGGCGCCGCGCGCGGCAGCCGGCTGGCGGGCGCGGGCGATGTCGCGCTGGCGATCGCGCACGGGCCGCCGGACCCGGCCGTCGAGCGCTTTCTTGACGGCGCGCGCGAGCGCGGGGCGCTCACGCTGGTCTTCGGCGCCGCCGGCTCCCTGCCCACCGCCGACTACGCCTTCCCCGCCGACAGCGAGGACCCCCAGGTCGTGCAGGAGGTGCACGAGACCGCCTACCACGTGCTGTGGGAGCTCGTGCACGTGTTCTTCGAGCAGCCGGGGTTGCTCGACGAGGCCTGCATCACCTGCGGCGACGTGGCGGTGGAGGCCACCGTAGTGGCCGTGCGGGGCGCGACGGCGATGGTGGAGAGCGACGGAGCGCGCGAGGAGGTGGCCGTCGAGCTGGTCGAAGACGTTCGCGAAGGGGATGTCCTGCTGTGCCACGCCGGCGTGGCGCTCGAGCGCCTGGCCGCCGGCGAGGGCGAGGCCGGCACCGACGACCCCAGCGGCTTCCTCTATCCCTTTATGTCCTCCTCCGCGCCCGCGGACCTCGACACGGTGATCGCCGACGTGCGCGCGTCGAGCGTGCACAAGGCACGCGAAGCGATCGCGCTGCGCCGCGACGTCGACCTCGACGCAGTGCGAGCGTGCGCGAAGACCGTGCGCGAGCGTCTGGAGCGCGGCGGCCGGCTGATCGCCTTTGGCAACGGCGGTTCCTCGACCGACGCGCAGGACCTCGCCGCGGATGCGCTGGCGCGCGGCTGGCCGGCCCTGGCCCTCAACGACGACGTGGCCACGGTGACCGCCGTAGGCAACGACGTCGGCTTCGAGAACGTCTTCGCCCGTCAGCTCATCTCGCTGGCGCGCCCAGCCGACGTGGCGATCGCCATCACCACGAGCGGCTCATCGGCCAACGCGCTCGCTGGCCTGGAGGAGGCCCACCGGCGGACGCTGCTAACGATCGGCATCGCCGGCTACGACGGCGGTCGGCTGGCGCAGCTCGACTGGCTGGACCATCTGTTCGTGGTGGGAAGCGACTACGTCCCGCGCCTGCAGGAAGCGCACGCCACCATCTATCACCTGATTCTCGACGCGATTGGAGAGGCGCCGTGAGCATGCGACACGTCGATGAGTACCGAGCGGGGGACGTGGCCAAGCGCCTCGCCGCGCAGATCGAAGGGCTGACCGAGCCCGGCCGCCACTACAAGATCATGGAGGTCTGCGGCGGGCACACCCACGCCATCTACCAGCACGGCGTGGAGGACCTGCTGCCCCCGGAGATCGAGCTGGTGCACGGCCCGGGGTGTCCGGTGTGCGTGATCCCGATGGGCCGCCAGGACGATGCGATCGCACTCGCCGAGCGGCCGGAGGTCATCTTCACGACCTTCGGGGACATGATGCGGGTGCCGGCCTCCAACGGCTCCCTGCTCGACGCCAAGTCGCGTGGCGCCGACGTGCGGATGGTCTACTCGCCGCTCGACGCGCTCAAGATCGCGCGCGACAACCCCGACCGCCACGTGG
>DASZCY010000231.1:0-10666 GCA_035942615.1 Solirubrobacteraceae bacterium
ACCGGGCACGCTGCCCACCGCCATCCAGCCCGAGACGCCCAGGTCGACGGTGCCCTGACGCAGGTGGCGCCAGCCGCCCACGGTCTTGGTCACCGCCCCGTAGGCCAGGTCGGTGCCGATGGCCACCACCGGCTTGACGCCGACCACGAGGATGAGCAGGGGGGTCAACAGCGAGCCCCCACCGATTCCCGTCAGGCCGACCAGGACACCGACCCCCAGGCCGAAGAGGACGATGAGCGGGTCCACGTCAGCCGGCGGCCGGGACCACGTGCAGCCCGCACTCGGTCTTGTCGCTGCCCGTCCAGCGTCCCTCGCGTCCCGTGCCGGGGAGGGTGCAGGGCGCGCAGCCGATCGACTCGTAGCCCTGGTCGTGCAGCGGGTGATAGGGCAGGTCGCGCTCGTGGATGCGCGTCCACAGGTCGCCCTCGGTCCAGGCCACCAGTGGGTTGACCTTGCCCATGCCCCGCCCTTGGTCGAACTCCAGTGCCTGCGCACCGGCGCGGGTGGGCGACTGCTCGCGGCGGAGGCCGGTGATCCAGGCGTCGGCCCCCGCCAGCGCGCGCTCCAGGGCCGCCACCTTGGCCGCCGAGCAGCAGTGCTCCGGACCGGTCCAGTCACCGCGCGCATCCTCGACCTCGACCCGGACGGCGAAGCGCTCCTCGAACGCGCGCCAGGTCTCGAGCGTCTCGGGGAAGAGCACACCCGTATCGATGGTCACGATGCGCGGCATCGGCGCCTCCGCCCGCGTGAGCGCATCGACGATCACCGACTCCTCCTTCTGGAAGGAGCACAGCAGCACGACCCGGGGGAAGCGCTCGACCGCCTCGGCGAGGGTCTCCTCCGCGGTGGGCGTCCCACCCGCTCGACCGCTCCGGGGGTCCACGGCGTCGGCGTGGGTGGACCCGAGGCACCTCATGCCTCGATCTCTTCGGGCGTGAGCTGCGCGGTCCACCACTCGGCGGGCGTGCGTCCCGCGAAGTCGCGGAACGTCTCGCCCTCGTCGTGGTTGGTCTCGTAGAGGGTGAAGATGCGCAGGAGGGTCTCGTTGAGGTCCCAGTGGGGGATCTTGCGGATCACGTGCTCGCCGAAGCGCGGGTCAGGGCCCAGGCGCCCGCCGATGCGGATGTCCATCGCCTCGACGAACTCGCCCTCGACCTTCTTGAGCACACCCTCGATGCCGAGGTCGCCGATCTGGTGCTGGGCGCAGCTCGAGGAGCACCCCGCGAAGTGCAGGCGGAAGTCCTCGCCGTGGCCGTTGGCGGTGACGTGCTCGTCCAGGAACGCGGAGATCTCCTTTGCGCGATCCTTGGTGTAGACCTTGGCCAGCCCGCAGAACTCCTTGCCGGTGCAGCTCTGCATGCCGCGTGTGAAGAAGGTGGGGCGCGGACTCAGCTCCTGGGCCAGCGGCTCGGCCATGAGCTCCTCGACGCGCTCGTCGGGGATGTTGGCCAGCAGCACGTTCTGCTGGTGGGTGAGGCGCACCTCGGGCGTGGAGGCGTACTCGTGCGCCAGCCGCGCGAGCTCGGCCAGCTGGGCGGCGCGCAGGCGCCCGACGGGCACGCAGAAGCCCACTGCGCTGTGCGCGCCGTCGGCCTGGGGCTGAGCACCGATGTGGTCGTGGCCCTTCATGTCGGGCTGCTGGGGCGCCGCGCGGCGCAGCTCGCGGCCCACCCGGAGCTCGAGCTCGGCGCGGAAGTCATCGGAGCCCATCTGGTCGATGAGGAACTTGATGCGTGCCTTGCCGCGCTTTGCCCGGCTCTCCTCGCTGTCGCGGAAGATGGCCACGATGCCCTCGATGACCTCCGGAGCCTCCTCGGGGGAGACGAAGACGTCGAGCGCGCGCGCGAAGCGGGGATGGCTGGACAGGCCGCCGCCCACGCGCAGGTTGAAGCCGGCGGTGCCGTCCTCGTGCACGGCCCCCGACAGCGCCACGTCGTTGATCAGGCCGCGCGCGCAGTCCTCGGCGCAGCCGGTGATCGAGATCTTGAACTTGCGCGGGAGGTTCGAGTAGAGGCGGTTGCCCAGAAAGTGCTGGTGGACGGCCTCAGCGGTGGCGTGGCCGTCGGCGATCTGCTCGTGGCCGATGCCGGCCAGCGTGCAGCCCACCACGTTGCGCGTGATGTCGCCGCAGGCGCCCTTGGTCGTCAGCCCGCACCCGTCCAGGCGGCGAAAGATCTCGGGGATGTTGTCCAGGGTGATCCAGTGGATCTGAAAGCACTGGCGGGTCGTGCAGTCGATGATCCCGCGGCCGAAGTCCTCGGCGATGGAGGCCATGACGGCGGCCTGGTCGGCGCTCAGCACGCCTTGCACCACTTTGGTGCGCAGCATGTAGAAGCCGTCCTTGGTGTTGTGCGGGTACAGGCCGTACCACTTCAGGCGGGCCTCGTCGTCGGCGTCGAGGGTCTGCCATCCCTCCTCGGCCGCGCGCATGAGCGCGTCGAAAACGTCGAGTCCGTCCTTCTCGGCCTTGATGCGCTCGATCTTGTTCATCGCTGGGGAGAGCCTCCGGGCGGACGGGAGCGAGCCGAGAAAGTAGCAAAACCGGATCGGTCTCCCGGTGTTTTCGGATCGCGCCGCAGCGCTCAGGTTGTGATGGAGGCCAGCCTACGCTGCCGAGATGCGCCTGCCCGTCCTGCTGGCCTTGCTGCTGGCGATGCTCGTCGCCGGCTGCGGCGACGAGGGCGGGGCGTCGCCTCCCACCGAGGGCTCGGACCAGACGGCGACCACCGGGGAGAGCCCCGCCGACGAGGGCCGTGTCCGGGCGCAAGGCGGACCTGAGGTGTCGGTGATCGCCGAGGGGATGGAGATTCCGTGGGACGTCACCTTCCTGCCCGACGGCGCCGCGCTTGTGACCGAACGCCCCGGGCGCGTGCGCCGGATCGACGCCCAGGGCCGGCTACGAGACGAGCCCGTCGCCCGGGTAGAGGTCTCCGCCCGGGGGGAGGGCGGCCTGCTGGGCATCGACCTCGACCCGCGCTTCGAGGACGGCCGGCGCTTTGCCTATCTGTATGCGACCACCGCCGGGGGCATGGAGGTGCAGCGCTGGAGCGTGAACGACGACGGCTCCTCCATGACCCAGGACGGCGTGGTCCTCGATGGCATCGCGGCGGGACCCATCCACGACTCGGGCCGGCTGCGCTTCGGTCCCGACGGCGCGCTGTACGTGCTCACCGGGGATGCCGGCCGGCCCGAGCTGGCCCAGGACCCGCGCTCGCTCAACGGCAAGGTCCTGCGCCTCACCGCCGGCCAGTTCCGCTCCTCCACGACCGATCCCCAGATCGTCTCCCGCGGGCACCGAAACCCCCAGGGGCTGGACTGGCAGCCCGGACCGGGCCGCCTGTTCGCCACCGAGCACGGGCCCACGTGCTGTGACGAGGTCAACCTGATCGGCGAAGGCGACAACTACGGCTGGCCCGAGGTCGTGGGCGAGGACCACGGCGACTTCACGGCGCCCGTGCAGCTCTACCAGGAGACCATCGCCCCCTCGGGTGCGACCTTCGTCAGTGAGGAGGGCTCGTCCTGGACCGGCGACTTCGTCCTCGCCGCGCTGGCCGGCCGCGAACTGCACCGCCTCGAGCTCGACGGCGGCGAGGTGGTGGGCGACGAGACGCTGCTGGAGGGCGAGTTCGGTCGCCTGCGCGGGGTCGTCGAGGCCCCCGACGGCTCGTTGTGGATCACCACCTCCAACCGCGACGGCCGCGGCGACCCCGCGGCCACCGACGACCGCATCATCCGCCTCGTCCCTCCGGCGGGCGACGACGGGGAGGACGAGGAATAGGGCGCCGCCCAAGCCACTGGTGAAGATCGGGTGAGCGCCGGACGAGAAGGCCGCTCGCTGCCCGTCCGGGGGCCCGCCATCGGATGGTTAGCGGACAGGGATATTAGTGCTAACTCTCGGGTAGCCCCCTGTTCTCAGCCACTTTGAAACCAGATGACGGAGGCTCTCCATGAGCAAGTCCGAACAGAAGATCGTTCAGTACCTCAGCGAAGCCCAGGCCACCGAGGCCGGACTCGTCCGCGTTCTGCAGGCGCAGATCGCGATGGCCCCAGAGGGCTCCTACCGCAAGGGGCTCGAGAAGCATCTCGGAGAGACGCGCCGTCACGCCGAGCGCGTGGGCAAGCGCCGCGCCGAACTGGACCACGGCGCCAACCCGCTGAGGGCCGGGGTCGACGCGGCCGAGAGCGTCGTCGGCCAGGTGCTGGCGATCGCCAAGACCCCTCTGGACCTGGTGCGCGGCCACGGCGGCGAGGAGAAGGTGCTCAAGAACGCCAAGGATGTGTGTGCGACAGAAGCCCTCGAGATCGCGACGTACACCGCCCTCGAGCGCCTGGCGCGGTCGGTCGGTGACCCGACGACGGCCGACCTGGCCGCCTCGATTCGCGCCGACGAGGAGAAGATGCTCGAGCGCGTCCTGCGGGAGATCCCCAAGCTGACCGACGCCGTGGTCGGTGCCGAGGTCGAGGGCAAGCGCTCCTACGACATCGCCCAGACCGGCGCGGCCGACGCCGTCCGCGACGCCGGTCAGGCCGCCAGGCAGACCGTCCGCGGCGGCGCGGATCGGGCCAGGCGCACCGCCCGACAGGCGCGGAAGATCCCCGGCGTCGCCCAGACCGAAGGACAGGTCAAGGGCGCGGTGGCCTCCGCCGACGACCTGGCGATCGCTGGCTATGACGAGCTCACGGCCGAGGAGATCGTGGACAGGCTCTCGGAGCTCTCGCAGATCGATCTGGCCAAGATCGACTCCTACGAGCGCAAGAACGACAACCGCACCACGGTGCTGAGCCGCGTCACCTCGCTGCGTGGCGAGGAGCCTTGGCCCGGGTACGACGAGCTGTCGGTCGGCGAGGTCGAGACCGCTCTCGACGTGGGCGACGAGGATCTGGCCAAGGAGGTCCGCTCCTACGAGCGCGCCCACAAGAACCGTGCCGGTGTGCTCAAGGCCGCTGAGCGGGAGCTGGCCAACCGCTGAGCCCCAGCACCCCCCGTTTCAACGGGCCCGCCCGCCATCCCGGCGGGCGGGTAAGCCCGTTTTGCGGCAAGGTCCACGCCGATGAGCAGCGTGGCCCTTCCCGAAGAGCGGTCCGGCGAGCAGACGCGCAGTCGTGCGGGGGGGCTGCCGGGCCCCCTACGCGAGTTTCTGAGCACCGAGGCGGGCAGCGCCAGCGTGCTCCTGGGGGCCACCATCCTCGCGCTGGTGTGGGCCAACTCTCCCCTGGCCGACGCCTACCAGGCGCTGTGGGCCACCGAGTTGGCCGTCACCGTGGGTCCCGCCGAGCTCTCGCTGGACCTGCGTCACTGGGTCAACGACGGGCTGATGGTGTTCTTCTTCTTCGTCATCGGCCTCGAGGTGCGCCGGGAGCTTGCCATGGGCGAGTTGACCGACCGCCGCCGAGCGGTCCTGCCCGCGGTGGCCGCCGTGGCCGGGCTGCTGGTCCCCGCCGGGGTGTACCTGGCCTTTACGGCCGGCAGCCCGGGCGCGCAGGGCTTCGGGGCGGCGATGGCCACCGACACCGCGTTCATGCTGGGGGCGCTGGCGCTCGTCGGCCCGCGCTGTCCCACCCAGCTGCGCGTCCTGCTGCTCACCGTCGCGGTCTTCGACGACATCGGCGCCATCGGCGTGATCGCCCTCTTCTACACCGAGCGCCTCGACCTGCTGGCCCTGGCGATCGCCGTGGGCTTCCTGGGCGGGGTGCTGCTGCTGCGCCGCCTGCGCGTGTGGCGCGCTCCCGGCTACCTCGTCCTGGGCATCGGGCTGTGGGTGGCCATCGCGGCCTCCGGCGTGCATCCCAGCGTGGCGGGCATCGTGCTCGGCCTACTCACGCCCGTCCACCCACCCGCCCGCGCGGCGGTGCAGCGCGCGACCCAGATTGCGCGCTCCTTCGGTCAGAGCCCCACCCCCGGACTGGCGCGCCGGGCAAAGCTCTCGATGGAGGCCGCGGTCTCCAGCAACGAGCGTCTCGCCCAGCTGCTGCACCCCTGGACGGGCTACGTCGTCGTGCCGATCTTCGCGCTGGCCAACGCGGGCATCGCGCTGGACGGTGAGACGCTGGGGCGGGCGCTGACCTCACCGGTGACCATCGGGATCCTGGTGGCGCTGGTCGCGGGCAAGCTGCTGGGGGTGGGGCTCGTCTCCTGGGCAGCGGTGCGCACCGGGGTGGGGGCCTTGCCTCGCGGCGTGGAGCCCCACCAGCTGGCCGGGGCGGCGGCCATCGCCGGCATCGGCTTCACGGTTTCCCTGTTCATCGTGGACCTTGCCTTCGCCGACCAGCCCGTGCTGCGCGAGGAGGCCAAGGTGGGCATCCTCGGCGCCGGCGTGGTGGCGGCCGCGCTGGGCGCGATGCTGTTCCGGACGCTGGGACGGCGGGCGAGCGACACCCCGGGGGGGCTGCCCACCCGGCTGGACCCACCGGTGGACCTCGAGCGCGACCACGTGCGCGGCCCGGCCGACGCGCCGCTTACGCTGGTGGAGTACGCCGACTTCGAGTGCCCCTTCTGCGGACGCGCGACCGGGGTGGTGGACGAGCTGCTCGAGCGCTTCGGCGACGAGCTGCGCTACGTCTTCCGCCACCTGCCGCTGACCGACGTGCACCCCAACGCCGCCGCGGCCGCCGAGGCCGCGGAGGCGGCGGCCGTCCGCGGGCGGTTCTGGGCGATGCACGACCGTCTCTACGCCCATCAGGATGCACTCGAGCCGGAGGACCTGGTCGAGCACGCCGCCGCGATCGGCCTCGACGCCGGCGCGGTGGCCGAGGAGCTCGACGAGCGCACCCACGCCTCGCGGGTGACCGAGGACGCGATGAGCGCCGAGGCCGGCGGGGCGCGCGGCACCCCGACCTTTTTCGTCGGCGAGCGCCGCCACACCGGCCCCTGGGACGCCGACACCCTGGCGTCCCGGCTGGAGGCCGAGCGCGACCGCCTCGCGTAGGCTCTGAGCGTGCCCAACCGCCGCCCGTCCTTTCGTGTCGTGGCGCCCAGCGCCTCGGCCCACGAGGCTGCGGCCATCGCCGCGGCGCTCGAGCAGTTCTTTCGCGCCACCGCGCCCGCGCCCGCCCCGCCAGCCGAGCGACCCAACCCGTGGATGCGCACGGCGCTGCTCGAGGCGGTCGGACGCGAGCCCGAGGGCCTGGGCGCCTGGGGCGGCGACCCGCGCCCCTGGCACTGACCCGGGCCGGGCGGTGGTCGACGCCGGCCGTGCGCCGCGAGCACGCTGTTTGCGCCCAAACGTCACCAGCCGGACCATTAGGCTCAGCCCATGGGCGATGCCACGCGACTGCTCGCCGCTCAAGACCCTCAGGCCGTCCTGCGAGCGGTGCTCGATCAGCTGCCCGTCGGGGTGGTGGTGGCCGAGGTGCCCAGTGGGCGGCTGGTGCTGGGCAACGACCAGGTGGCCCAGATCTTCCGCCACCCCTTCATCGCCGCCGACACGCTCGAGGAGTACGCCGGCTACCAGGGCTTCCACCGCGACGGCCGGCCGATGGCCGGGGAGGAGTGGCCTCTAGCCCGCACCGTGGCCACGGGCGAGGTGATCGAGGCCGAGGAGGTCGTCTTCCGCCGCGGCGATGCCAGCTTCGGCGTGCTGCGCATCAGCTCGGTGCCCGTCTTCGACGAGCGCGGCGAGCCGCTGGCGGCGGTGGTCATCTTCGAAGACGTCAGCGACGAGGTGCGCCGGCGTGAGCACCAGGCGCTGCTGGCCGAGGCCGGCGCGGCGCTGTCGGCCTCGCTGGACCCCGCCCGCGTGGTCGAGACCGTGGGAGACCTGCTCGTGCCCCGCGTGGCGGACTACTGGGCGCTGGACCTCCTGCAGGACGACGGCACGTTGGAGCGCGTCGGGGCCGGCCACGCCGATCCCGAACAGGTCGACCTGGGCTTTCGCATCGCCGACCGCCATCACATCGACCCGGCCACGCCGGTCGGCCGCGGCGCCGCGCTGCGCACGCTGCGCCCCCAGCTCATCGAGCGAGTGGACGACGACTTCCTGGCCGCCATCGCCAGCGACGAGGCGCACCTGCGCGCGATGCAGGCCGTCGGCCTGCACTCCGCCGTCTACCTGCCGCTGGTCGCACGGGGGCGGGCGACCGGAGCGATGTTGCTGGGAGTCACCATGGAGGGCCGGCGCAGCTTCACGAGGGCCGACGTGGATCCGCTCATGGAGGTCACCTCGCGCTGTGCCCTGGCGCTGGACAACGCTCGCCTCTATACGCGCGAGCGCGAGGCCGCCGAGCTGCTGCAGCGCAGTCTGCTGCCCCAAGCCCTGCCCGTGCTGGAGGCCGGCCGGGCCTGTGTTCGCTATCTGCCCGGGGCGACGGGCACCGACGTGGGCGGTGACTGGTACGACGTCCTCCCTCTGGCCGGCGGGCGGGTGGCGCTGGCCGTCGGCGACGTGGTCGGCCGCGGTGTTCGCGCCGCGGCGGTCATGGGCCAGCTGCGCAGCGCGCTGCGTGCCTGCGCGATGCACGGCGGCATCCCCGGGGAGGTCGTCGCGCAGCTCAATGCCGTCGAGCACACCCATCTGCGCCCGCAGCTGGCCACGCTAGTCTTCGCCATCCACGACCGCGCGCGGGGGCTGGTCGCCTACACCGCCGCAGGTCATCTGCCCCCGCTCGTGCGCCGCGCGGGCGGCGAGGTCGAGACGCTGCCCCCACGGCAGGGCATGGCGCTGGGCGTCGAGGCCGGGGCCGACTACGCCACGGCCGTCACCGCGCTGGGGCGGGGCGATCTGGTCGTGCTCTACACCGACGGGCTGGTGGAGCGCCGTACGGGCACCCTGGAGGAGGGCGTGGACCGCCTGCGCGCCGCTCTGGCCGAAGGACCCCCGGAGCTGCCCACTCTGTGCGACCAGCTCATCACCGCCTGCGCACCGAGCGGCGAGGATGATGTTGCCCTGCTGGCCTATGAGTGCGGGTAGCCTTCGCACATGGCCACCGAGCCGACCGAACGCCGTCGCCGCGGAAACCGCGAGGTGCCCGACATCGTGGTGCGGCTGCGCGCGCGGCGCGAGAAGTATCGCCAGAAGGGCCTGATCTACAAGACGGCGTGGATCACCGCGGGGATCATCGTGGTGCTCGCGGGCCTGGTGATGGTGGTGCTCCCCGGGCCCGCGCTGCTCGTGATCCCGATCGGCCTGGCCATGCTGGCGCTGCAGTTCGCGTGGGCGGAGAACCTGCTCGAGCGGGCGCTGGTGCGCGCCAGGGACGCCGGGGAGTCGGCCTCCAATCTCAGCCGCCAGCAGAAGATCGCTGGTGGGGTGGCCATCGCGCTTGCGAGCGCGTGCGCCATCGCTGCGGGGCTCTTCCTCTTCGTGCTTTAGAGGCGGGCGATCTTCGCACGCCCGCGCTACGACCCCTAGGCGGGAACCTCGATGGCCACCCGCTCGTCGCCGGCGTGGCGGCGCTGCTGATCGCCCAAGGCCGCTCGCGCGACGAGGTCATCTTCGTGCTGAAGGGTACTGCGCGCACGCCGCTCCTCGGGCTGCGGGGTGCCTACACGCCCCTCTACGGCCATGGGATCGTCGACGCGGCCGCGGCGGTGGGCGCGCCCCCGGCCTAGAGAAGGTGTCGCTGCCGAGAACTGCCCGGCGGGATCGACGAACGGCTCGGCCGCGGCGATGGGCGCCGCTAGACGGGGATGTTGCCGTGCTTGCGCTTGGGACCCGCCTCGCGCTTGGTCAGCAGCGGGTGCAGGGCGGTGATGAGCTTGGGGCGCGTCTGGTGGGGGACGATCACGTCATCGACGTAGCCCCGCTCGGCCGCCGCGTAGGGATTGGCGAAGTGGGCCTTGTAGTCGGAGATGAGCTTCTCGCGCCGCTCGTCGGGCGTGGGCGACTTGGCCAGGTCGCGGCGGTAGATGGTGTTCACCGCCGCGTCGGGGCCCATCACTGCGATCTCCGAAGTCGGCCAGGCGAAGTTGATGTCGGCCAGCAGGTGCTTGGAGGCCATGACGTCGTAGGCGCCCCCGTAGGCCTTGCGGGTGATGACGGTGATCTTCGGGACGGTGGCCTCGGTGAACGCGTAGAGCAGCTTGGCGCCGTGGCGGATGATGCCGCCCCACTCCTGGGCGGTTCCGGGCAGAAAGCCCGGGACGTCGGTGAAGGTGACGAGCGGCACGTTGAACGCATCACACGTCCGGACGAAGCGGGCGGCCTTGGTGGAGGCGTCGATGTCGAGCACCCCGGCCATCTGCGCCGGCTGGTTGCCGACGACGCCCACGGCGAAGCCGTCGAGGCGCGCGAAGCCACAGACGATGTTCTTCGCGAAGTGCTCGTGGATCTCGAAGAACTCCTCGTCGTCGACGATGAGCCTGACGACCTCGCGCATGTCGTACGGCTTGTTCGTGGAGTCGGGCACGATCGTGTCGAGCGCCTGCTCCATGCGGTCGGGATCGTCGGTCGAGGTCACCCGCGGCGGCGTGTCGAGGTTGTTCTGCGGCAGGAAGCCCATGAGGTAGCGCGTGTCCTCGATGCACTGGTCCTCGTCGTCGGCGGCCAGATGGGCCACGCCGGACTTCGTGTTGTGGGTCATCGCGCCACCGAGCGACTCGAAGTCGACCTCCTCGCCCGTGACCGTCTTGACCACGTCGGGCCCGGTGATGAACATGTGCGAGGTCTCCTTCACCATGAAGATGAAGTCGGTCATCGCCGGGGAGTAGACCGCCCCACCCGCGCACGGG
>DASZCY010000232.1:0-7614 GCA_035942615.1 Solirubrobacteraceae bacterium
TCGCCACGCGCCGGCTCGCCCTCCCCCTCGGGGTCGGCCTCCGACACGCCCAGTGGCTCGTCCTCGGGTGCGTCCTGGTCGGGCATGCCGCTGACCTCCTCCTCGGGAGAGGCCTCCTCGGGCGCCTGGCCGGGCATGTCCTCCTGGGCCATGAGCGGTGGGCTACCCCCTCCGCCCGCGAATAGACTCGTCCGCAGGATGGCGGGCGTCAGCGTCCTCAGCGACGAGGGACCGGACGTGCACGAGGCGTCATGAGTGCGCGCGGGACGCTGGGGCGTCCGCGTCTGCACCTGCGCACGACGGCCTCGACCAACGACCGGGCGCGTGCCCTGGCCCAGGCCGGCGCGCCGCACGGCACGCTGGTCACCGCGGCCCAGCAGACTGCCGGGCGCGGGCGCCAGGGCCGGACGTGGAGCGCTCCGGCCCACCGG
Organism: Solirubrobacteraceae bacterium; assembly: GCA_035942615.1. Classification (GTDB taxonomy): domain Bacteria; phylum Actinomycetota; class Thermoleophilia; order Solirubrobacterales; family Solirubrobacteraceae; genus Siliceabacter. The sequence goes on from DASZCY010000232.1 coordinate 432, forward strand.
GCGCTGCTGTGCTCCGTGGTCATCCGCCGTCCGCGAGTCCTGCTGCCCCTCATCGCCGCGGTGGCCACCGCCGACGCGATCGGTCAGGAGGCGGCCATCAAGTGGCCCAACGACGTCCTGGTCGACGGGCGCAAGGTCGCGGGCATCCTCGTCGAGGGGCGCCCCCAAGAGGGCTGGGCCGTGTGCGGGATCGGGATCAACGTCGCCGTGCGCCCCGAGGACCTCTCGCCCGCTCTGCACGACGGCGCGGGCACGCTCGCGCGCCAGCCCGCCGACGTCGAAGCGGTCCTGACCCGCCTGCTGGGAGCCCTCGAGCACCGACTCGACCAGGACGCGACACAGATCCGTCAGGCGTGGGGCGCGCGCGACGCGCTGCGCGGCCGCCAGGTCCGCTGGGCCGGTGGCCGAGGCCGAGCGCAGGGCATCGACGCCGGCGGACGCCTGGTGGTCGAGCGCGCCGACGGCCGGCGCGAGACCCTCGGCGCCGGCGAGGTGCACCTGCAACGCGCGGGGACGCCCGGCTAGGCCGCCTGCTGCTCGGTCGGCTGGGGCGACTTCTTCTTGCGCCGCCGCCCGCCACGGGTCTTGCGCCCCTTGGGGAAGTTCTTGAGCAGATCGCGCGACAGGGCGCCGGGCTTGCGCGCCAGGCGCATGCGCGCCCCGTCGACCACCTGGTGGGCCTCGGGCGTGTGCACGCGCACCGCGGCCAGCAGGGCGGCCTGAAGGCGGCGGTCGTGCTTGCGCGAGGCCTGCACCAGGCGCCGGGCGTTGCGCGCGTGGGCGGCGCCCGAGGAATTGACCACCAGACCCAGCAGGCGCTTGGTCTCCGGCCAGCGCTGCGCCGCGTACTCCTCGTGCATCTCCTCGGTCATGTCGGCCAGGTCCCAGATCCAGCGCGCGGCCTGGTCGCGGCGGCCGATGCGCTTCTCGGCCAGCGCCTGGAGCATCACCCGGGCCCCCTCGCGCTTCTCATCGCGTGACCACGAGCCCATCTCCAGCAGCGCGTCGGCGAAGGCCTCGGCGTCCTGGACCTGGGCGATGTCTCCGAGCGCCCGCACCCGCAGCTGGGCGTTGCGGTTGCGCTTGACCGCGTTGACCAGGAAGGCGCGGCGCAGCACCCCCTCCTTGTCGAAGTGCAGCATCGCCCGGGCGCGCCGCCACGAGCTGGGGGCCACCCGCGCCCCGGCCAGCGCGGCCCACTGCAGCTGCTCGCCGTAGGACAGGTGCTCCACGGCGATTCGCCACAGCTCGCGCTCGAAGACCTCGATGCGCCGGTCCTCGTCGGAGGTGACGGGCACCACCCGGCGCTCCACGCGCACGCGCCGGCCCCGGCCGCGGCGCACCGGACCCACCACCACGGCCCCGCCGCGGTACACGTCGCGGTCCAGCAGCGAGTGCAGGGTGATCACCGGGTCGTCGTTCTTGGTCTCGGCGGCCACGAAGTCGACCACGATCCCGGCCTCCTTGCCCGGCTGACGACGCGTGACCCGCCCGACGCGCTGCTGGTAGATGCGCTTGGAGGCGGTGGGGGCCAGGTGCATGCAGACCGTGGCCCGGGGCGAGTTCCAGCCCTCGGCCAGCAGCTGGGCGTTGACCAGCACGTCGATCTCCCCGCGCTCGTAGCGGGCCAGCACGTCGGCCAGCTCGCGCTTGGGCGTCTCGCCGGAGACGGCCTGGGCCTTCATGCCCAGGTCGCGGAAGGCCTCCGCGACGTTGTAGGCGTGACGGACCCCGGCCGCGTAGACCACGCCGGGCACGCCGTTGAAGCGCGTCTTGTAGAGGTCGGCGATGGCCAGGTTGAAGGGCTGCTGGTCCAGCAGCTCGGCCAGCATCTCCTGGTCGAACTCGGTGTCCACCTCACCGCGGCGCAGGGGCACCTTGGCGATCGTCTTCACCCCGGGTCCGGGGGGGATGCGCACGCAGCGCAGCGGCGCGATGACCCCGCGCCGGGCGGCCTGGGCGAGGTCGAAGCGGGAGGTCTGGGTGGGAAAGAGGTCGGTGACGTGGCGAGCGATCAGCGCGCCCGTGGCGGTCATGCCGATGAAGATCGGACCGGTCCACTCCCGGATGGCCGCGCTGGTCTTCTCGCCCAGGGCCGTGTGGGCCTCGTCGCAGATCACGATGGTGTAGGCCGAGGAGATCGCGCCGGCGTGGCGCACGAACCACTGGTAGGTCTCGACCGTGACCGGGGCCGGCCCGCCGCGGGCGACGGGGTCCTGCCCGGCGCTCAGCGCCGGGCTGATGCGCTCCTGGTAGCCACGGTCGCGTAGCTCGCCCTCGAACTGCTCGACCAGGTTGCGCCGGTGGGTGAGGATGAGCACGCCGCCCGTGCGCGTGGCCTCCACGAAGCCCAGCGCGGCGACCGACTTGCCCGCCCCCGTGGCGTGCTCGAACCAGAAGCGTTTGGCCGCGTTGGGATCGTCGGGCTGCTCGTCGAGCTGCCCGTCCTCGCCGGCCGTCGGGGTCTCGTCCTCCTCGACGCTCTCGCCGCCCTCCTCGCCATCCTCGCCATCCTCGCCATCCTCGAGGTGGTCGTCGTCCTCGTCCTCCTCGAGATCCTCGAGATCCGTCTCGACGGCGAGCACCGGCTCGGCGGCGGGCCGGCCGTTGGCCTGGCCAATGGCGGCAGCCATCAGGGCCGTGAGGGTCCCCGACAGCGCGTCGACCTGGTGGGGGTTGAGGTCGGTGCCGTCGGCCAGCACCGGCTGGTCCTGGCTGAGCACCCGCTCCAGGCCGAGCATGAGCGAGTAGGCGCGCCGCCAGCCCGTCGAGGGGTGCTGGGCGCCCTCGTCCAGCTCAGCCAGAGCGGCGTCCATCGCCCGGCGACGGGCGCCGCCGGGGGCCAGCGCGTCGGCGATCTCCTCCCCCTCGTGCACGAAGCGCTCGAGGGTGAAGTGCTCCGCCCGCGCGATGTCATCGGCGGTGGGAAGGTGTGCGGCCGGGAGGGCCACCTGCGTGGGCTCTGCCAAGGACGAGGTCCGGGTCGGACATGGTGAGCCGCCCCAAGACATCGAGGGCGACCCGGGCTCGGCGAGGGATGGAAGGGCCCCGCCAGGAGGAGCGCCGTCGAAGCCTTCCCGTGTTGGCTTCGTGACGCGAGGCGCAGCATATCGCACCGCCACCGCCCACCCCCCCTCTGCGATCCTGCGACGGATGAAGGCGCTGACCCTTGCGCTGGCCGTGGCACTGGTCGCAGCGGTCGTGGCCGTGGGACTGGCCCAGCGCCCCGAGGTTCCCGACATCGGGGCCGCGGTGGCGGCACCCGAGTCACGAGGCGTCGGCCTGGCCCAGCAGCGCGCCGAGCTGGCCCGCGCGCCCGAGCCGCTGGCCTCGCTGTATGCGCGCGGGGGCGGCCTGGTGGACGCCACCGCGGACGACGTCGAGGCCCGGCTGCAGGAGCTGCGCGGCACGCCCGTTGTGCTCAACAAGTGGGCCTCGTGGTGCGGGCCGTGCCGGACCGAGGCGCCCTTCTTCCAGCAGGCCGTGGCCCGCTACGGCGACCGGGTGGCCTTTGTGGGCGTGAACTCGGGCGACGACCGCGACAGCGCCCGCGCCTTCCTGCGCGACCTGCCGGTCGCCTACCCCTCGTTCTTCGACCCCGACGAGGAGATCGCCGAGGCGGTTGGCGCACCGCGCGGCTACCCGATCACCGTCTTTCTGACCGCACGGGGCGAGCGCTTCGTCCACCAGGGCGCCTACGCTACGCCCCAGCGCCTGGCCGAGGACGTCGAGCGCTACGCGCTGAACACCCGTTCCGGCGCCTGACCGGCCCGTCGAGGTGTGCGCGGCACAGGCTCGAGCGCGAGGTCATTCACCCGCCCAGACCCGCCATGCGCGTGCCCTGTGGGCTGCGTCCGGGTACGAGGCCGTGGGCGAGACCTTGATGGAGGCCATGATCGAACACGTGCGTCTGGAGCAAGGCCCTGCCTGAGGTCCGCGTCGACCCCTTGACGGGTCTCAAGGCGATCGTGGCCGGCGAGCGCGCGGGGCGACCCGGCGGTGAGTTGAGCGCTGCGGCCGCCGAGCCCATCGACCCCGCGCGCGATCCGTTTCTGGAGGGCCACGAGGACCGTACCCCGCCCGAGGTCTACGCCGTGCGCCACGACGGCGCGGGCGCGGACATGCCCGGCTGGAGCGTGCGCGTGGTGCCCAACCTGTACCCGGCCCTCGAGCCCGGGGGTCGCGAGCCCGCCCCCGAGGCCCACCCCGACCTGTTCTCGGCCTCCCCGGCGCGCGGCGCGCACGAGGTGATCGTCAACGCGCCCGATCCTGTGGTCTCGCTGGGGCAGCTGCGCGTCGAGCAGGTCGAGGGGGCCATGCAGGCCTGGCGCGCGCGCATGCGCGCCCACGCACGAGCCGCCTACGTGCACCTCATCGTCAACGAGCGTCGCGAGGCCGGCGCCTCCCTGCCCCACACCCACGCCCAGCTCTACGCGCTGGAGTTCGTGCCCGCGGGCATCGCGCGCGAGCGCGAACGCTTCGGCGCGCACGCCACCCGCACCATGGGCAGCAACCTGCTGGGCGACCTGGTCCAGGAGGAGGTGCGCAGGCGCGAGCGCCTTGTGGCGGTCGACGAAGACGCGGTGCTCATGGCCCCCTTCGGGGCGCGTCTGCCCTACCAGCTCATGCTCGCCCCCCGCCGCCCGCGGGCGCGCTTCGAGGAGGACGGGCCCACCGGCGCCGGGCTGGTGCACGACGCGCTCAACCGGCTGGCGCGGCGCTTCGGCGGCCCTCCGCCGCTGAATCTGTGGGTGCGCACCGCGCCGCGGGGTGCCGACCACTTCTGCTGGCGCATCGACATCATCCCGCGCCTCACGCACCTGGCCGGGCTGGAGCTGGGTGCCGGGGTGCACCTCAACGTCGTCGCGCCCGAGCGCTGCGCTGCCGAGCTGCGTGACGCTTGATCCCCATCGTCCTGGCCATCGCCGTCTCCACCGCGGTCGGCGTCGTGACCGAGCGGCGCGCGGGCCAGCGAGCGGTCGGCTGGACCCAGCGGCTGCTGGACATCGTGCTCTACGGCCTCCTGCCGCCCATCGCCTACCTCGCGGTCGCCCGCCAGGGCCTGGGCGGTGGGGTGGGAGCCGGCCTGGCGCTCGCCTACGCCGAGCTGGCCCTCGTGGGCATGCTCGCCTGGCTGGTCGGGACCCGGCTGCTGCACCTCCCCCGGCCCGCGGTGGGCGCGCTGATCGTCGCGGTCGCGCTGGCCAACACGGGCTACCTCGGGCTTCCGCTGACCGCCGCCCTGCTGGGCAACGACGCTCTGGGAGCCGCCATCGTCTTCGACCAGCTGGTCAGCGGACCGATGGTCTACCTCGTCGGCTTCGCTGTCGGCGCGGGCTTCGGGACCCGCGCGGGCCAGGGCGGGCGTGCGCGCGTGCGCGCCTTCTTCACGCGCAACCCGGTGCTCCCCGCCGTCGCACTGGGGCTCGTCGTGCCCGACGCGCTGGCTCCGCTCGCGCTGGTCGACGCGGCGGCCTACGTGGTGATCGCCCTCCTGCCCGTGGGCTTCTTCGCACTGGGCGTCAATCTGGCGGCGGAGACCGAAGGGGGAGCGGTGCGCTTCCCGCCGGGCCTGAGCGCTCCCGTGGCGCTGGCCGTGGTGCTGCGCCTGGCGGTCGCGCCCGCCCTGCTGGTGGCCGCATCGGCCACCCTGGTGCGCCTGCCCGACGCCTTTCTGCTCCAAGCGGCGATGCCCTCGGGCATCAACGGCCTCATCGTGGCCCACGCCTACGGACTGGACGTGCGCGTCACCGCGGGGGCGATCGCCTGGACCACGGTGGTGGCGGTCGTGGTGGCGGCGGTGGCCGGGGTGGCCCTGGCGTGAGGGCCCTGGTGCAGCGTGTGACGCGCGCCTCGGTGGAGGTCGGCGGCCAGCAGATCGCCGCCATCGGCCCGGGCCTGCTCGTGCTGCTGGGCGTGGCCCACAGCGACGACGACGCGACCGGCGTGCGGATGGCCGCCAAGCTCCGCGCCCTGCGCGTGTTCGAGGACGGGCAGGGACGCATGAACGAGGCCCTCGGGGACCGCGAGGTGCTGTGCGTCAGCCAGTTCACGCTCCTGGCCGACACCGCCCGGGGCAACCGTCCGGGGCTGGCCGCTGCCGCGCCCGCTGAGCTCGCCCGCCGGCTGTACGAGCGCGTCTGCGACGACCTGGACGCCCAGCGCGGCGCCTTCGGAGAGCACATGGCGGTCGAGCTGGTCAACGACGGGCCGGTCACCCTCGTGGTCGAGGTGCCGCCTTGCGGGGCCACGGCATAGGCTGAGCGCTCATGGCACCCGAGGAGCGCCTGGTCCCTCGCTTCGCCGCCGAGCCGCCGCAGGAGCTGCTGCCCTACGGGCGCTGGGCGGTGACCCTGCGCGAGCACTTCCTCGCGGCCGTGGAGCGCATCGACGCCGGCGACGAGGATCTGGGCGAGCCCCAGGCGGTGGTGTGGTTCCCCGACCGCACGTGGCACGGGCGCACCTACGTGCCGGCTGTCGCGCGCACCACCACGGGCCTCGAGCTGTTCGGCTACGTGGCCTACGTCGTCCCCCCCGAGGACGAGGAACCCAGCGAGTTCACCGCGGTCGCCGACTTCACCTCCGAGACCTCCGAGGCCCACCCAGACTGGAAGCTCGACCTGTGCGACGAGATCATCGGACGCTGGCGCGGCGAGGAGGGCAAGGTCGCAGAGATGACGCTGGTGTGGGGCATTCCCCTCGTGGCCAACGGCGCCCTGGCCACCGCGGAGCTCGCCGGCCTGGCCGTCGACCAGTGCCCGGTGATGGAGGACCGCTTCACGCTGGTCGCACCCGACGCCTACCGGGGCGACTTCCTCGACGTCCGCCTGTGGGACGGGCGCGGGCGGGAGCTCGCGGTCGAGAGCCTGTACGACGAGGACGAGGACGAGTGACGCGTGGAGCTCGAGGAGGCGATCCGCACGCGGCGCACCCACAAGGCCTACGGGACCGAGCCGGTGGACCGCGCCACCCTCGAGGAGCTGCTGGAGCTGGCCCGCTGGGCGCCCAACCATAATCTGACCAATCCCTGGCGCTTCCGCGTGCTCGGACCCCGAACGCTCGACGCCCTCAAGGAGGCCGCCGGTCCCGAGGCGGCGGGAAAGCTCGCCCGGGCCCCGACGCTGATCGTCGCCTCCGTCGCGCTGAGCGGCGACCCCGACCAGGATGCCGAGGATCGCGACGC
>DASZCY010000233.1:0-31456 GCA_035942615.1 Solirubrobacteraceae bacterium
TCCGCGACCAGTGTCGCGGGCGCCCACGCCCGGGTGCGACGCAGGTTCTGGGCGGCAACGCCGCGACCATCGCCGCCAGCGCGACGGCCGCCTTTCAGCCGACGCTGGGGACGGTCCTCCGCTCGCCGCGATGTCCGGATGGGCTGAGGACGGCGGGAAGACGGTCGTCCCCGCCGTCCTGCGACAATGACGCCATGCCCCAGGCCATCCTCCTCAAGGATGTCGAGCAGCTCGGCGAGCGCGGCGCGGTCGTCGACGTCTCCAAGGGCTACCTGCGCAACTTCCTCATCCCCCGCAAGCTCGCCCAGCCGGCCACCAAGGGCGCCATCGGCGCCGCCCGCGCGGCCCAGGAGGCCGCCGAGCGCGCGCAGCTTGAGGCGACTGTCCGTTCCCAGGAGAACGCGGAGACGCTGGGGCGCACCGTGCTCACCATCTCCCAGCAGGCCGGCGACGACGGGCGCCTCTTCGGGTCGGTCACCAACGGCGACATCGCCGAGGCGATCCAGGAGGCGCGCGGCATCACCGTCGACCGTCGCAGGATCCACCTCGAGGAGCCGATCAAGCATGTCGGGACCTACATGGTGGTCGTCGAGCTCGACGGCGGCGCCACGGCCACGGTGAAGACCATGGTCGTCGAGCAGCAGTAGCGCCGGATTTCGCCGCCCGTCGGGCGCATCCGGTGATCAGGGGCGTCGTTACGTCCGCCTCAGGCGAGAACATACGTTTGTGTTCTGGGGCTCGGCGAAATTCTCTCCGTGTTTGCGGGCTTGGCGTCGGACAGGCCCGCAAGGGGCCCGACCAGCCCCTACGCTGCCCCGCTCGTGAGCGCCTTCCCCGTCACCCCCAGCGACGGTGCCCGGGCGGCCAACGGGGCCGCGGCTCCGCCGCAGTCGATGGAGGCGGAGGCCTCCGTGCTGGGCGCGATCCTCCTCTCCGAGCGAGCGATGTACGGGCTCGTGATCGAGGAGGGCCTCAAGGTCGAGGACTTCTACCGACGCCGTCACGGGGTCGTCTTCGAGGCCATGCTCGCGCTCTACGGCGAGTCGGAGCCGATCGACGTCCTCACCGTGACCGAGCACCTGCGCTCCCACGGGAAACTGGAGGAGGCCGGCGGGCAGGCGGCGATCGACGCCCTGACCGGCGGCGTCCCCGCCGCCGGCAACGCGCGGCGCTACGCGAAGATCGTCAAGGAGCTCGCGCTTCTGCGCCGCGTCCTCACTGCGACGCATGAGATCCAGGCGAGCGTGGCCACCCGCGACGCGTCTCCCCGCGACATCGTCGAGCGCGCCGAGCGCACGATGCTCGATGTCGCCCACGACGACCGCCAGAAGGACGCCCGGGCGATCAGCGAGGTCCTCGACGATGAGCTCGACAAGCTCGAGCGCCTCTCGCGCGAGAGGACCGCCCTCACCGGGACCCCTTCGGGCTTCCAGGACCTCGACACCATCACCGGCGGCTTCCAGGCGGGCAACCTCGTGATCATCGCCGCGAGGCCATCGATGGGAAAGAGCGCGCTGGTCACCAACATCGCCGAGAACACCGCGGTTGACCACGGCAAGGCGGTCGCGCTGTTCAGCCTGGAGATGGCCGAGGCCGAGCTGGCTCAGCGCTTCATCGCCTCGCGCGCCGGCGTGTTCGGCGACCAGCTTCGCAAGGGGCGGGTCGCCGACGCCAAGTGGCCCAGGATCCGCGACGCCGCGAGCAAGCTCGCCCGGGCTCCCATCTTCATCGACGACTCCTCCGATCTGGGGCTGCTCGAGGTCCGCGCGAAGGCACGCCGGCTGCACCAGCAGCACGAGCTGGGGATCGTCATCATCGACTACCTCCAGCTCATGCGCACCGACACGTCGCTGGACAGCCGGGTGCTGCAGATCGGGGAGATCAGCCGGGGCCTGAAGATCCTCGCCCGGGAACTCGCCGTCCCGGTCATCGCCCTCTCCCAGCTGTCGCGTGCCGTCGAGCAGCGCACCGACAAGCGCCCGATCCTGTCGGACCTGAGAGAGAGCGGCTCCATCGAGCAGGACGCCGACCTCGTCATGTTCATCTACCGCGACGAGTACTACGACGACGAGTCCGAGCGGGAGGGGGAGGCCGACCTGATTGTCGCCAAGCACCGCAATGGCGGGCTGGGGACCGTGCCGCTGGTCTTCCAAAAGGAGTACCCGCGCTTTCTGACCAGGCAGGATCCGGACCGGTACGCATGAGCGCGAGCGGCGAGGGCATCCCCGCCTGCCCCCACGGGATGTGCGACGGCAGCGGCTTCGTGGAGCACGAGCCCCTGCGCACGGCCACGCCGTGTCGGTGTCGCCCGGCGCGCATCGCCAGGGCGCGCACGCGGTCGCTGGCCAGCGTCATCCCGAGCCGCTACCGTGGGATCTCCTTCGAGCGTGCGCCCGTGGCCGACATGCCCCGGGCGCAGGTCGCGGTGGTGCGCCGCTACGTGCGCGACGTCGGCGCGAGCCTCGACGCCGGACGGGGCCTGTGGCTGTTCGGCGACGTGGGCACGGGCAAGACCACGCTGGCCATGCTGGTCTCCCAGAGCGCGCTGGAGGCGGGGCGCTCGGTGGCCATCTACTCCCTGCCCCGGTTGCTGGCCGAGATCCGCACGACCTTCGACGGCTCGAGCGAGCGGTCGTACATCTCGCTGCTGGAGCGTCTGACCGAAGTCGACCTCCTGCACGTCGACGACGTGGGCGCCGAGCGCTCGAGCCCGTGGGTGCTCGAGCAGCTCTATGCCATCGTCAACGCGCGCTACGAGGAGCAGCGCTCGATGGTCATCACCACCAACCTGGAGCGCGACGCGCTGTGCGAGCAGATCACCGAGCGCACCGTCTCGCGCCTGGAGGAGATGTGCGAGGTGCTGCCGCTGTTCGGGGCCGACGCTCGGCGGGTGATCTACGGGGCGCCCGCCGGCCCATAGGCCGCGGCCCTCCGTACACTCACATCGCGATGCCGGGGATCGTGATCGTCGGCGCCCAGTGGGGCGACGAGGGCAAGGGCAAGGTCGTGGACCTGATGGCCGAGCGCGCCGACGCCGTCGTGCGCTTCCAGGGCGGCAACAACGCCGGGCACACGATCGTGCGCGGGGACGAGACGTTCAAGTTCCACCTCATCCCCTCGGGCATCCTCTATCCCGCCACCCGCTGCGTGATCGGCAACGGCGTGGTCATCGATCCCAAGGTCCTGACCGACGAGATCGATCACCTGCGCGACCGCGGCGTCGATGTGAGCGGCCTGCGCGTGTCGGCCAACGCGCACCTGATCATGCCCTACCACCTGCTGCTGGACACCGCGGGCGAGACCCGACTGGGCAAGGCCGAGATCGGCACCACGCGCCGGGGCATCGGGCCCGCCTACGCCGACAAGGCGGCACGGCTGGGCATCCGGGTGCAGGACCTGCTCGACGAGAAGATCCTCAAGAAGAAGATCACCGCCGCGCTGCACCCCAAGGCGCTGTCACTACGCCCCTACGAGCGCGATCCGGCGCTCGACCTGCAGTCCATGACCGAGGAGTACCTCACCTACGGCCATCGCCTCGAGCAGTACATCGCCGACACCTCCCGGATGGCCTGGGACGCGCTGGACGACGGGCGCGTGGTCATCTTCGAGGGTGCCCAGGGCGCGCTGCTGGACATCGACCACGGCACCTATCCCTTTGTCACCTCCTCCAACCCGGTCGCGGGCGCCGCCTGCGTCGGGGCCGGCGTGGGTCCGCGCGACATCGACGAGGTGTGGGGCGTGGCCAAGGCCTACGTCACCCGCGTGGGCGCCGGCCCCTTCCCCACCGAGCTCGACGACGACACCGGCGAGAGGCTCCGGGTGCGCGGCGGAGAGTTCGGCACCACCACCGGGCGCGCGCGGCGTACCGGCTGGCTGGACCTCGTGGCCCTGCGCTATGCGGCGCGCATCAACGGCCTCACCCACCTGGCCATCACCAAGCTCGACGTCCTCTCGGGCTTTGAGCGCATCAAGGTCTGCACGCGCTACCGCGGCGCCGAGGGCGCGCAGTTCGAGGACTTCCCCTACCACCAGACCGTGCTGCACCAGTCGGTGGGCGAGTACGTCGAGCTCGAGGGCTGGGAGGAGGACCTGGGCGCCTGTCGCAGCGAAGCCGACCTCCCGCGCACGGCGCGCGCCTACCTGGACTTCGTGGCTGACTGGATCGACGTGCCCGTCGCGCTGATCGGCGTGGGGCCCGGGCGCGACCAGATCATCTGGCTGGGTCGCGACGCGCCCACCGCCGCGGCCGCCTGAACCGGGCCTTCCCCGCGACCGGCGGGGACGCCGGCGCGGGCGATGCCTCCCCGCTCAGAATCTCCTCCTCCCCGCGGCGCAGGACCCGCAGCGCCAGGGCGAGCGCGGAGATCATGGCCACCACCGCCAGCGTGATCTGCACGCTGACCACCCCGTCCTCGGTCCAGTACACGTCGTCGAGCTTGAGCAGCAGCGCCGACTCGTCCAGGGTCAGCGCCGTCCCGACGCCGAAGGGCACGGCCAGCAGCGGGTCGAGATGACGGCGCGGGGTGGCGATGGAGATTCCCCCGGCCAGAAAGGCCAGCACGATCCCGGGCACGAAGTGATGGATGTGCTGGTCGGAGACGACCAGGTGGCGAAACGGCCCGAAGGGACCATGCGAGTGGATGAAGTGGGTCGCGGCGCGCGTCACTCCCCACGTGAGGGTGAAGGAGGCCAGCAGGCTGAGCAGCGCGTTCTCGCGGGTGCTGCCGCCGCGGTAGCCGCGCACCGCGACCGCCATCGCGTCACGCACGGCCTGACCGGCCGCGTCGCCCACCGTCCCCGGCGTCTCGGCGCCCCGGCGCGGCCAGGCACGGACCACCTCCAGCGCGACCAGGCCGCCGCCGCTCAGCAGCGCCGCGCCGGCCAGCGCGTGGGTGCGCCGCTCCGCGCGCAAGCGCCGGCGCCGGGCTCCCGCGCGCTCCACCGCCCCACGGGGGCGGCGGAATCCCGGCCGCAGCAGACCCAGCCGGCGACCGCGCGAACCCGGGCCGGGTCGTGCGGTCGGCACGGCTAGCGCTCCGGGGACGGCGACGGCGTGGGTCCGGCCGCTACGCCCACCGCTCGAGCAGCTCCCGATCGTCGACGTCACGGATCGGGCGCGCGGGGACGCCGACGACCAGCCGCCGCGGCGGCACGTCGGCGGTGACGACCGCACCCGCCCCTACGAAGGCCTCCTCGCCCACCTCCACCCCCGGCAGCAGCACCGCGCCACCCCCCACGCGGCACGCGCGGCGCAGTCGCGCGCCGTGCAGCTCGAAGCCCGGCGGGTGGCGCGCCATGGTGTTGTCGTTGGTGGTCATCGCGCACGGCCCCACGAACACGTCATCCTCGACGAACGAGTTCGCGGTCAGGTAGGACGAGGTCTGCAGGCGCACCCGTGCGCCCACCCACACGTCGTTGTCCACGGCCACGCCGCGGCCCACCACGGTCCCGGCGCCGATCTGCGTGCGCTCACGCACGTAGCACTGGTCCCCCAGGATCGCGCCCTCCCCCACCCGCGCGCCGGCGAAGACCACGGCCTGGGTGGAGACGGTGACACCGTCCTCGAGCACCAGCCCCTCCAGCTCGGTGCGCGGGGCGCTCGAGCGCCGGGCGAGCGTGGGGACCTTGCCCAGCACCGCGCCGTCGCCGATGACACATCCGGCGCCGATGCGCACCCCGGGGTGGACGACGACGTGGGCACCAAAGGTAACGTCGTCGCCCACCTCGGCCGAGGGGCTGAGCACGAGGCCAGGAGCTTGCGGAGCGGCGGGCGCCACGGACGGGCGTAGCCTAGATGGTCGATCGCGCGGCCGGGGCGCCGGGCCATAGGGCGGACCTGCCGGTGGGGGAATCGGCCATCATGCCCGCCGGTGACCGCCCCTGACGGACAGCTGCGCGGTGCGGTGCTCGGCCTCGGGATGATCGGGCGCCACCACGCCCGGCTCCTGCAGACCGTGCCCTTCGCGCGCCTGAGCGGTGCGGTGGACCCCGGCGGCGACCGCTTCGGCGCGGTGCGCGACCCCCGTCTGGTGCTCGAGGACGTCGATGCGCTGCTGGACGGCGAGCCGCCCGATTTCGCGGTGATCGCCGTGCCCACCGAGGAGCACCTGCGCTGCGCCCGCCGGCTCGCGCCGGCCGGCGTGCACCTGCTCGTGGAAAAGCCGCTGGCCTCCACCGCCGACGAGTCCCGCGAGCTGATCGAGGTCTGCGAGGGGGCGGGCATCCGCGCCGCCGTGGGCCACGTGGAGCGCTACAACCCCGCGCTGATCGGCCTGCGCGAGCGCATGGAGGAGGTGGGAACGCCCTTTCTCATCGCCACCGAGCGCGTCGGGCCCTTCCCCGACCGCGTGCGCGATGTCGGCGTGGTCAAGGATCTCGCGACCCACGACCTCGACCTCGTGCGCTGGCTGGGGGGGGCGCCGATCGCCACGGTGGCCGCCCAGATCTCCCACCGTACCGGCCGTGACCACGAGGACCTCGTGCTGATCACCGGTCGCCTGGACAGCGACGTCGCCTTCAACTCGGTGGTCGACTGGCTCACGCCGGCCAAGCGGCGCACCTCCCGCGTGCTCGGCGACCGGGGGATGCTCGTGGCCGACACGCTGACCGCCGACCTGACCCTGTTTCGCAACGGCGCGGTCACCTCGGAGTGGTCGGCGGCCCAGGCGCTCAAGGGGGTTGCCGAGGGTGACTCCACCCGGTTCGCGCTGGCCCGCCGCGAGCCGCTGCTGGTGGAGTTGGAGGCCTTCTGCGCCTGGGTGGCGGGCGACGACGGCGCTCCCATCGTCACCCTCCGCGAGGGCTTGGAGACCGTCCGCGACGCCGAGGCGGTGCTGGCCGCGGCGCGCAGCGGCGAGACGGTGCGCCCGTGAGGGCGGTGGTCGTCGCGCTGGGCAAGATCGGACTGCCGCTGGCCGTCCAGCTCGCACGGGCCGGCCACGAGGTGGTCGGCTGCGACATCGACGCTGAGGTGGTCGCGACGGTCGCCGCCGGCCGGGCGCCCTTCCCCGGCGAGGAGGGCCTGGCCCTGCCGCTGGAGGAGGCGGTCGGCGCCGGCCGGCTGCGCGCGAGCACCGACACCGCCGCGGCGGTGCGCACCGGACCCGACCTGGTGGCGCTGGTCCCGCCCCTGGTCGTCGACGCGGCCAACCTGCCCGCCTGGGGCGCGCTGGACGCCGTCTGCGCGGCGGTCGGCGCCGGGCTGCAGCAGGGGACTACCGTGGCGCTCGAGACGACCGTTCCGGTGGGCACCACCCGCCAGCGCGTCGCCCCGGCGCTGGAGGCCGCCAGCGGTCTCACCGCCGGTCGGGACTTCGACGTCGTCTTCAGTCCCGAGCGGGTCTCCAGCGGCCGGGTGCTGCGCGACCTGGCCACCTACCCCAAGCTCGTGGGTGGCCTCGATCCCGCCGGCGAGGCGCGCGGCACCGAGCTCTACGCCTCCTTTGTGGACGCCGAGGTGCGCGCCCTGGGTTCGGCGGAGACCGCCGAGCTGGCCAAGCTGGCCGAGACGACCTACCGTGACGTCAACATCGCGCTGGCCAACGAGTTCGCCCGCCACGCCGACGAACTCGGCGTCGACGTGGCCACGGTGATCGAAGCGGCCAACTCGCAGCCCTACAGCCACATCCATCGCCCCGGCGTGGCGGTGGGCGGGCACTGCATCCCCGTCTACCCGCGCTTCTACCTGGCGGGCCATCCGACGGCCATGCTTCCGGCGATGGGTCGCGCGGTCAACGAGCAGATGCCCGGGTACGCGGCCGAGCTGCTCGGAGCCGCGCTGGGAGGCCTGGACGGCGCGCGCGTGGCCGTGCTGGGAATCGCCTACCGCGGCGGCGTCAGGGAGACGGCGTTCAGCGGCGCACGGGCACTGGCCGGCGTCCTCGCGGCCGCCGGGGCGCAGGTGGTGGCCACCGACCCGCTGTACTCGCCTGGCGAGGTGGAGGCCGAGGGCTTCGTCCCCTGGGACGGCCTGAGCGCGGTGGACGGCGCGGTGGTGCAGGCCGACCACGCGGAGTACGCCGACCTGACGCCCGGGGACCTGCCCGGCGTGCGCGCGGTGGTGGACGGGCGCTGGGTGCTCGACCCCGAGCCCTTCCGCGCCGCCGGGGTGACGGTCAGGCGGATCGGGCGGCCGTGAAAAGGCGCGTCGAGCACGTCCTTGAGGCGAGCGCCTACGCGGTCTGGGAGCGCTTCTTGGTCTTGGGCGGGGAGCGCTCCTCGAGCTGGATCTCGCGCTCGGCTTCGGCCACGCCGCTCTTGAGCTCGCGACTTCGCTCGCGCTCGGCGTTGAGCTCGGCACCGAGCAGGATCGCGACGTTGGTGAGCCACAGCCAGACGAGGAAGATGATCATCGCGCCCAGCGACCCGTAGGTCTTGTTGTACGAGCCGAAGTTCGCGACGTAGAAGGCGAAGGCGGCTGACGCGATCAGCCACACCACGATCGCCAGGGCGGCGCCGGGCACGATCGACTTCAGGCCGCCCAGTCTGGCGTTGGGCGCGGAGAGGTAGAGCACCGTGAACATGAAGACCACCACCAGGAAGAGCACCGGCCACTTGGCGATGTTCCAGACGGTCACGGCGGTCGTGCCCAGGCCCACCGCCGACCCGACCGCGCCGGCGATCGGACCCGTCAGGACCAGGGCCACGAGGACCAGCGCCAGCAGGACGACGAGCACCAGCGTGACCAGCATCTGCAACGGGCGCAGCTTGAAGATCGAGCGACCCTCCTCGACCTCGTAGATGACGTTGGACGCGCGCATGAACGCGCCGATGTAGCCCGACGCCGTCCACAGCGCCGCCAGAATGCCCACGATCAGCATGACGCCGGCCGTTCCACTGCTCTGCGTGAGTCCCTGGATCGGACCTTGAAGGGCGGCGACCGCCGACGCCGGGCCGATCGACCCGATGATGTCGGTCAGCGCCGTGGTTATGGTCTTCGGGTCGCCGACCAGGCCGACGATCGAGATCATGGCCAGCAGGGCGGGGAAGATCGACAGCACCGCGTAGTAGGTCAGGGCAGCGGCGGAATCGGTGAGGTTGTCCTCGGAGAACTCGCTCGCCGTGCGCTTGAGCGTCTGCACCATCGAGCCCTTGCGGGGATGGCTGGGCCCCTCGGGCTGGCGCCCGGAGCGCTTGCCGCTTCTCATCCGCTCCCAGTACTCCTGTGGGCTCTCGCCTCTCATGCCGCCCTCCCGATCGTGCTGGTGAACTGCGAGTGGGTGCGTGGCCCCTCACGTGCTCTTGTGTGGTCCTCCACCCCATTCGTCCCGTCGCCGGGACATTCAGCTGGGGCGCTACCCCCCGGATAGGAGTTAAACGCCTTCTGAGCGGCACATGGCATCGTCGTGCCGGGTCGGCTCACGACGAAGCGGGCCCGAGTGCGCCGGTGAACTTCGTGAGAGCCGCGACCACCCGCGCGCCCGCGTCGCCCTCGCCGTAGAGCGCGGGGCGCGCCCCGGGCGGCGTGCGAGCCAGCGCGGCCAGCGCGGCGTCACGGTCCAGGTCCACCAGCACGTTCCAGCCGTGGTGCACCGTCTCCAGCCACTCGGTGGTGTCGCGCAGCGTCACGCAGGGCACCCCGGCCAGGTAGGCCTCCTTCTGCACACCCCCGGAGTCGGTGAGCACCGCCCGTGCGCGGGTCAGCAGCGCGGTGAAGGCCACGTACCCGACGGGCGGCAGCACGCGCACGCCGGCGGCCAGGCGGTCGAGCAGGCCGGCCGCTTCCAACCGTGCGCGGGTGCGTGGGTGCAGGGGGAGCACCACGACGGCGGGGATGGCCAGCAAGAGCTCGACCAGGGCCTCCAGCCGCCGGGGGTCGTCGACGTTCCCGGCGCGGTGCGCGGTGGCCAGCAGATACCTCTCGCTCTCCACGCCGGCCTCGAGCAGCGGCGCGTCGTCTCGCCGCGCCCGCGGCTGGACGAGCAAGGCCACGTCGACCATCACGTCGCCCACCAGCTCCACTGCCCCGGCCACTCCCTCGCGGCGAAGGTGCTCCACCGCGCTGGTCGAGGGCGCCAGCAACAGCGACGAGAGATGGTCGGTCAGCACTCGGTTGACTTCCTCGGGCATGCGCCGGTCGAACGAGCGCATGCCCGCCTCAACGTGGGTGACCGGGATCCCCGCCTGGGCGCCCGCCAGGCCACCGGCCAGCGTGGAGTTCGTGTCGCCGTAGACGAGCACCGCGTCGGGGCGTTGCTCGTCCAGCAGCGGCCCGAGCGCGGCCAGCATCCGCGCGGTCTGCTCCGTGTTCGACCCGCTGCCCAGCGCGAGCTGCACCTCGGGCGCGGGGATCCCCAGCTCGTCCACGAACACGGTTGACAGCTCGTCGTCGTAGTGCTGGCCGGTGTGCACCAGCACCTCCTCGTGGGCCTCGCGCAGCCGCGCGCTGACCGCGGCCGCCTTGATGAACTGCGGGCGGTTGCCGATGACGGTGAGGACCCTCACCGCGGTGCGAGCGTGCCCAGCTCCGTCTCGATGCGCGTGCGCACCGCGGCCCCCACCCGTGCGGTCACCTCACCCGGGACGGGAGCGAAGGCGATGTCGTCCACGGCGGCCACCGGGTGTACCTCGCGCAGGGTCGAGGCCAGAAAGGCCTCCTGGGCGCCGGCCAGGTCGTCCAGCGTGGTCACCCGCTCGCGCGCGCCGGCCACCGTGAACACCCGCCGTCGGGTGATGGAGTCGAGGATGTGGTCGCTGAGCGGCGGGGTGAGCAGCGCACCCTCGCGCACGTAGAAGAACGCCTGGCGTGGCCCCTCGAGCACCCGGCCGTGCGGGGTCACCATGAGCGCCTCGTCGGCGCCGCGCTCGCGGGCCATGCGGGTGGCCAGCATGTTGGCCGCATAGGAAAGCGACTTCACGCCGTCGAGGATTCGCGGCGGGGCGTAGGTCACGCCGGTCAGGCGCAGCGCCGCGGGTAGCTCGGGCAGTGGCTCGAGCAGCACGATGCGCCGCCCGCCCGCGGTGGCCACGAGGCGCAGGCAGGCGTCGCCGGGTCGCCCGGCCGCCAGCAGACGCGTCACGTCCCGGCGCATCGCCTCGGGGTCGAACCCCCGCAGGCGCAGCGTGCGCGCCGAGCCGACCATGCGCTCGAGGTGCTCGTCCAGGGCGAACGGATGCCCCGCGTACAGGCGCACCACCTCGAAGACGCCGTCGCCGCGCAGCAGTCCGTCGTCGGTGACGGGAATGCACGCCGCGCTCGCGTCCATCAGCTCCCCGTCCAGGCTGGCGTCAGACATGACGCCAGACTACGCGTACGCTGCTAGCTTCGCTGGCGTGTTGACCTCTGCCTCGCGATCGGACGCCCTGCTCCAGGACATGGTGCGCATCCTTGCGGGTGCCGAGACCGTGAGCGCGGCGACCGCGAGCATCCTGGCCGCGATCGGCACCCACGGCGACTGGCGCTTCGGCGCCCTGTGGACCCTGGGCGCCGACGGTCGGCTGCACTGCGAGGGGGTGTGGCAGGTCGAGCCCGAGCGCACCCGGTCACTCGCGGAGGTCAACGGCCAGACGCTGCTGCCTCCGCACGCCGGTCTACCGGGGGAAGCCTTCGCGGCCGGAACGCCGGTCTGGATGGGCGACGTGGCCACCAATCCGCGCTTTCTGCGCGGGCCGGCGGCCGCCGCGAGCGGGCTGAGCAGCGGCCTGGCCTTCCCGCTGGCCGGCAGCCAGGGCCCCATTGGGGTGCTGGAGTTCCTCACCGACCGTCCCGACCCTCCTAGCGAGGAGGTGCTCGAGCTGGTGACCACCCTCGGCCGCCAGGTCGGCCAGTACGTCGAGCGCCGCCGCGCCGAGGAGGCCATGCGCCGCTCCGAGGCGGTAAAGGACGCGATCGTGCGCACGTCGCTGGACGCGCTGGTGGGCATGGACGCCGACGGGCGGGTGGTCGAGTGGAACCCGGCCGCCGAGACGACCTTCGGCTATACGCGCGACGAGGTCCTGGGTCGCGTCATGGCCGAGCTCATCGTGCCGCCCTGGCTGCGCGACGCGCACCGCCACGGGCTCGCCCACCACCTGGCCACCGGCGAGACCCGTGTGCTCAACCGCCGCATCGAGATCGCCGCGATGCGTCGCGACGGCTCCGAGTTCCCCGTGGAGCTGTCGATCACCCGCCAGGACGTCGACGGACCGCCGCGCTTCACCGGGCACCTGCGCGACCTCACCGGGTTGAAGGCCATCGAGGGCGAGCTGCGCCGCTCGCGCGACGAGCTGGCGGGCATCCTCGAAGCGGTGGGCGACAGCGTCACGGCGCGCAGCCCCGACGGGACGCTCATCTACGCCAACCCGGCCGCGCTGGCAGCCATGGGACGGCCCAATCTCGAGGCCCTGCGGTCGGTCTCTGAGGAAGAGCTGATCGGCGAGCTGCGCCCGGTCGACGAGGACGGTGTGCCGCTCCCACCGGGTGAGTTTCCCTTCCGCCGGATCCTCGCCGGGGAGGACGAGGCGCAGGCCGTGGTGGGCTACCGCCGCCCCGGCCAGGACATTCGCTGGACGCTCGCGCGCTCGCGCGCCATCCGCGACGAGCAGGGAGAGTTGCTCATGGCGCTCACGGTGGCCGAGGACATCACCGCGCGCAAGCGCGAGGAGCGCAAGCTGCGCGACGTGGCCGAGACGCTGCAGGCCTCGATCCTGCCCGCCGAGCTGCCGGTCATTCCCGGCGTCGACCTGGCCGTGGCCTTCACGCCGCGCGGAGGTGAGCATCACGAGGTGGGCGGCGACTTCTACGACGCCTTCGCCGTGGACGACGAGCGGTGGCTGCTCAGCGTCGGCGACGTGTGCGGGAAGGGTCCCCACGCCGCGGCGATCACCTCGCTGTGTCGCTACAGCATCCGCGCGCTGTCGCTGCACAGCCATGATCCTGCCGCGCTGCTGGGCGAGCTCAACGAAGCCCTGCTGCGCCATCGCACCGACGGGCGGTTCGCCACCGCGGCACTCGCCCGCCTGCGCCACCTGGACAGCGGGGTCGGGCTGACGCTGGCGCTCGGCGGCCACCCCTGCCCGATGGTCCTGCGCGCCGACGGGGGACTGGGCCCCGCCGGCGACCCCGGCTTCCTGCTCGGCGTGGAGGCCGAGCGCGCGATCGCCAGCGACGCCGAGCTCGCGCTCGGTCCCGGCGACACGCTCGTCTTCTACACCGACGGCGTGACCGACGGGCGCGACGCGCGGGGGACGCCGTTCGACCTGTGCGCCCACCTGGCCGGCTGCCGGGGCCTTGACGCGGAGGAGATCGCGCTGGGGGTGCAGGAGGCGGCGCTGGCCCACCAGGACGGGGCGGCGTTCGACGACATCGCGCTCATGGTCGTCCGCGTGCCCGAGGCGCCGCTCCTCCAGCGTCGCTTCCCGGCCGAGGCCGCCTCCGTCCCCGCCGCGCGCCACGCCCTCGACGAGCTCATCCGCCACCATCCCCAGCTCGACTGGGACACCGTGGCGCTGATGGTCAGCGAGCTGGTGACCAATTGCGTGGTCCACGGCCACGACCGCCGCCAGGACCACGAACAGTGGTTCGAGCTCATTGTCACCGAGCGGTCCGCCAACCGGCTGCGCTTCTGCGTGGCCGACCCGGGGCCACCCTTCGTCGCCCGCCAGCGCGACGCCGCACCGGACGCCGAGTCGGGCCGCGGCCTCTTCCTCGTCGACAGCCTGGCCGATCGTTGGGGGGTCGCGCGCACCGGCCGTTCCTCGATCTGGTTCGAGCGCGACCTGCGCTGAGCTTGAGAAGCCGCTGGGGCCGAATGCCCCCGCCAGGAATCGAACCTGGAACCTTCGGATTAAGAGTCCGCTGCTCTGCCAGTTGAGCTACAGGGGCGAGGGGCGCAGGAGGATAGCGGGGCCTCAGGGGGCGGGCTGGGGCACTGGCTGCCCGCCGCCCCCGGGGGCCGGCGCTCCCCCGCCTCCCGGAACTCCGCCTCCCGGAACTCCGCCCCCAGGAACTCCGCCACCCTGCTGCTGCTGCTGGCGCTGCTGCTGCTGGGCGACCACCTGCTGTTGCACCGCGTCCAGCTGTGACCTGATCAGCTTGCGCTCGTCGCCCTCGGCCAGCTCCAGCGCCCGCTTGCGAGCCAGGTCGGCGATGCGATCCTCCCCGGCCTGGTAGGCCAGGGCGGCCAGCTGTGCGTAGGAGCGCGGGTTGTCGGCGTCGGCCTCGGTGACGACCTCTTGGGCGTCCACGGCGTCGTCCAGCCGGCCGAGGCCCGTAAAGGCCTGCACCATCAGCGTCGCGACCTGGGGGTCCACCGGATCGGGGTCGAGGGCCCGGTAGCGCTCCCACGCCTGCGCGGCCTGGCCCAGCAGCCCGCGGCCGGTTTGGGTGAACTGGGCGGTGTTCTGGTCGAAGTTCTCGCCCAGACCCGCGACCTGCACGCGCAGGCGCACCAGGTTGGCCCAGGCCTGCGGGTCACGAGGCCGGGCCTGCGCAGCCTGGGCGGCCTGCTGGAGCTCACCCTCGAGCTGACCGCCGGCCGCGCCCGTGCCCTGCTCGTCGCTGAACGCGTCAAAGAGGCCACCCTGCACGTCGCCGCCGATGCCGAACAGAACCAGGCCGCCGCCCATGAGGATGGCCAGCGTCACGTAAACCACCTGGATGGTGCGGCGGCGGCCACCGCCGCGCAGATCGAACAGCATGGGCTAGGGGGCGTCCTGGTCGAAGTCTTCGTCGCCGACGGCGGGTACCACGGCCGGTGGCTTGATGCGATCCAGCCACCGGACCATCAGGATACTCAGCTCGTAGAGCACGACCAGCGGGGCCATGGCCAGCAGCATCGTCACCGGGTCGGGCGTGGGGGTGGCGACGGCCGTGAGCACGGCGAAGCCCAGGATGACGTAGCCGCGCCCCTTGCGCAGCTGCTGTGTGGACACCACCCCGGTGCGCGTCAGCGCCAGTACCGCGACCGGGATCTGGAAGAGCAGCCCGATGGCCGCCATGAAGAGGATCGAGAACTTGTAGTAGTCGCGCGCCTGGATTTGCACGTCGAAGGAGTCCGCATTGAAGTTCTGCAGGAAGTCGATGGCGCGCGTGAGCACGACGAAGTAGGCAAAGAGCACGCCGCCGATGAACAGCAGCGGGACGAGCAGCATCAGGGGGAGGGCGACCCGCCGCTCGGTGGGGCTGAAGGCCGGCAGCACAAAGGCGTAGAACTGGTACAGGAGCAGCGGCATGGCCAGCAGCACACCCGTGTAGAGGGCCACGCTGAGGGTCACCGTGAAGGGCTCAGCCACGCCCAGGGTGACCGGCCGCGCGCCGTCGGGGGGTGGGGGTGGGGGCACGGCCGCGGCAGCCTGGCCCGCCTGCGCCGCGGTGGCGCTCAAGCCCGCGAGGGCCTGCTCGATGGTCTGGCGCTGGCCCGGGCTGAGGCCCTCTACGTCGCGCACGCCGGCCAGTGCGTCGCGTACGTTGCCCAGCGCGGGTCCCAGCGCGGCGAAGGTCTCCCCGGCCTCACGGTCAAAGACGGCGGTACGCTCGAGCGAGTTGGTGCCGGGCCCGTCGTTGGCCGCGGCCAGGGGCGCGTTGAGCACCTCGAGCACCCTGTCCTCCTGCCAGAAGGCCAGGCCGCCGGCCACCAGCACGGCCGCCACGCACACCATCAGGCGGGTGCGCAGCTCGTCCAGGTGGTCGACGAGGCTGAGGCGGTCCTCGTGACCGATCGGCCGCAGAACGGTGCTGGCCATGGGCCGGTCTAGCGGTAGGGCACGGCGCGCTCAGGCGCGCGGCTGCGCGGCGCCCTCGCGGTGGGTCGCGTCCGAGGCTTGGGTGGGCTTCGCGCCCTCGTTCAGCGCCTCGCGATCCTCGTCGTCGCGGTGGCTGCCGGTCACGGCGCCCTTGAACTCGCGCATGCCCGATCCCAGGGACCTGCCCAGCTCAGGCAGGCGCCTGGCTCCGAACAGCAGCAGGACGATGACCAGAATGATGATGAGCTCGGTGCCGCCAAGGGGTCCCATGGGGTGGCCTCTCTCTCGGTTCCCACGGAGGGTAGCGAGCGCCGGGGGTGATCTCTTCAGGTCCGTGCCCGACGCGCCGATGTAGGGAGCGTCGAGGCGATGCGCAGATGAACCCCCACCCCGATCCTCCTCCCGTTCGCCGCCTCGTGCTTCCCTCCGGACGGACGGTCGAGGTTCTCCTGTTCGACCCCGCCGAGCCGGCGCCCGAGCCGGCGCCCACGCCGCCGGAGCTGCACCGGTGCCCGGCCTGCGGCTCGGAGCTGGTCCATCCGGTGCGCTGGGAGGAGGCGGACTCCGAGCACTGGGAGGTGCTCCTGCGCTGTCCCGACTGTGAGCAGCACACGAGCGGGGTCTTCGACTCGGAGGCGGTCGGACGCCTGGACGAGGAGCTGGACCGCGGGACCATCGAGATGGCGGACGCGCTGGGCCGGCTCAGCCGCGCCAACTTCGAAGACGACATCGAGCGCTTCGTACGGGCCCTGTACGGCAATCTCGTGCTGCCCGAGGACTTCTAGGCATAGCGCTCGACGACCGACTCGGCCACGAGCTCCAGGGCGCGGCGCTGGGCGTCGGGTAGGACCGGCAGGCGCCTCCCGGCCTCGCGGACCATGCGCAGGGCCCCCGTGCGGGCCTCCTCCAGCGCTCCGGTGGCGACCACAGCGTCGCACACCGTCGCGGCCTGCTCGGGGGTGCGGACGCAGCGCAGGTCGAGCCCGGCCAGCGCACGGTCGCGCTCGCGCGCCAGGATCAAGGGCATGGTGATCGTCCCGTCCAGCAGGTCAGCCCCGCGGTGCTTGCCGGTCCGCTCCGCGGGACCCGAGACGTCGAGCACGTCGTCCAGTAGCTGAAAGGCCAGTCCGATGCCCCTGCCGAAGGCGCCCAGCGGCTCCACTGTCCCGCGCCCAGGCTCCCCCGCCTCCATCGCGCCCAGCTCGCAGGCGGCCTGGAACAGGCGGGCGGTCTTCAGCTCGCAGCGCTCGAGGTAGCGCGCCACGGTGACGGTGGGCGACCAGGCGTCCTCGCGCTGGAGCAGCTCCCCGCGGGCCAGCGCGGAGCTGGCCGCCGACAGCGCCCGCAGCGCCTCGGGGCGTGCTCCCGGGGCGGCGAGCTCGGCGAAGGCGCGGGAGAACAGGAGATCGCCCGTCGCGGTGGCCATCCCCGCGCCCGCGCGGGCCACCACGGTGGGCCGTCCCCGGCGCAGCGACGCCTCGTCGAGCACGTCGTCGTGGACCAGCGTGGCCGAGTGCACCAGTTCGACCGCCACCGCGGCGCGCACCACCCGGTCCTCGTTCTGCGCCGCGGGCCCGGCGGCCAGGACCACCAGCAGCGGGCGCAGGCGCTTGCCGCCCGCGGCGATCGTGTCGCCCGCGTGCGCGCCCAGCACCGGCCCATGGCCGACCGCCGCCGCGGCCAGGCGCTCCTCGGCGCGCGCCAGCAGCGGTGCGACGTGCGGCCCGGCAGCTTCGACGATCGCTCCCACCGCCGCCGCGGGATCGCGGGAGACCGCGCCGCCGGAGGCGCTCACGCGCGAGGCGTCCCCACGTGCAGCGCGATGATGCCCCCGGCGGTGAGCACCCAGCGCAGGTCGGCCAGGCCGGCGCGCTCCATCGTGGCGGCCAGCTCGTCGGGGCGGGGAAAGCGCTTCACGGAGCTGGGCAGGTAGCTGTAGGCCTGCTCGTCGGCGGCCAGCCGGCCGACCACCGGGACGACCCGGTCGAACCACAGCGAGAAGAAGGACGACAGCGGCGGGCGCTGGGGCTGGGTGATCTCCAGCACCACGACCCGCCCGCCCGGACGCACGACGCGGGTCATCTCGCGCAGGCCCTGTTCGAGGTCGGCGAAGTTGCGCGCGCCGAAGCCCACGGTGGCCGCGGCGAAGCTCGCGTCCTCGTAGGGCAGGGCCTGGGCGTCCCCCCACTCGAAGCGCAGGGTGGCGGAGGGGGTCTGTGCGCCGTCCTTGGTGCGCGCCCGCTCGAGCATGCCCTCCGAGAAGTCGCTGCCCACCACCTCGCCCCCGGGCCCGACCCGGCGGGCGAGCTCGAAGGCCAGGTCGCCGGTGCCGGTGGCCACGTCGAGCACCCGGTCCCCGGGGCCCACGGCGGCCAGGTCCGCCGCCCGCGCCCGCCAGCGATGGTGCAACCCCGCCGTCATGACGGAGTTCATGACGTCGTAGAGCCCGGCGATGCGATCGAACATCTGCCGGACCTGGACGTCCGAAAGCCTTCCGGGGCTGTCGGTCATCGCCGCAGCACGGTCGGGAGATCGAGGCCGGGACGCGCGCGCCTCCGCACGTGCCCAGACCGGCGCAGCGCCTCCCGGCGGTTACTCACGCAGCTGCGAGAGGAAGGCGACGAGGCTGTTGAACCGCTCGGGATCCTTGGCGGCGAGCTCGTCATAGGGGGGCATCGGCGACGTGGGATTCTGCAGCGTGCGCGCGATGGCCTGGCCGGGCAGGCGCTCCCCGATGTCGGTCAGGTCGGGGCCGGGGCCGTCGTTGCCGTTCTCGCCGATCTTGTGGCAGGCAAGGCAGCCCGACTGGGCGACCACGATGCGCCCCGCCTCGTAGGACTCGAGCACCTGTCCCCCCGTCGCCTCGATGCGCGGAGGGGTCTCCATCTCGATCTCGTTGGGCGAGCCGCCGGTGGCCCCCAGATAGGTGAGGTAGCCGATGGCGAAGACCGTGAGGATGCCGGCCACCGTGGCCACCGGGCGGCGCTCAGGCCGGCGCTCGGGGTTGCGGTCGTAGAAGGGCAGGAGAAACAGCAGGATGATGCAGATCGTCGGGATGCCGATGGTGGCCAGCGGCGTCAGCGCCGGCGGCTTGATGACCCGCAGCAGCTCGAAGAGGAAGTAGAAGTACCACTCCGGGCGGGGGACGTAGGTGGTGGTGGTCGGGTCGGCCTTGGGCAACAGCTCGGCGCCCAGCACGATGGTCATGAGGATGATCACCAGCATGACCACGCAGGCCATGATCGAGTCCTTGGCCACCGTGTAGGGAAAGAACGGCTTGCCCTGGTTTTTCAGGGTGGAGTACTCGCGCAGGTACTCCTCACGCTGCTCGCGGTTCACGCGCGCTCCTCGCCGACGTCGCCCTTCCGGTCGGCCTTCATCCAGGGCGGCGCGGTGACGCCCTGCTTGGCCACCAGCCACAGGTGGGCGCCGATCAGCGCGACGATGGCGCCCGGCACCAACAGCATGTGGATGGAGTAGAAGCGCGCCAGCGTGGTGGAGGTGAAGTCCGGCCCCGCGCGGATGAAGTCGTTGAGGTAGGGACCGACGAGGGGGCCGGTGCCGTTGATGTTCACGCCCACCACGGTCGCCCAGTAGGCCTTCTGGTCGAAGGGCAGCAGATAGCCGGTGAAGCCCATCACGAACGTGAGGATGAGCAGCACCACCCCGATGACCCAGTTGAGCTCGCGGGGATACTTGTAGGCGCCGAAGAAGAACGTGCGCGCCATGTGGAGCATCACCAGGATTACCATCACTGAGGCGCCCCACTTGTGCATGCCGCGCACGAACTCGCCGAGGAAGACCTCGTTGGTGAGATAGCGCACCGACTCGTAGGCGCCCCCGGCAGGATCGGGGATGTAGTACATGGCCAGGAAGACGCCGGTGACCGTCTGGCTGAGGAAGGCGAACATGGTGGCCGAGCCCAGCGTGTAGAACCAGTTGGTCCCCTTGGGTACCTTGCGGAACATCATCCAGCGCGCGGCGCCCGACACGCCGGTGCGCTCGTCGACCCAGTCGATCGCGCTGATGCCCGTCTCCTTGGCGACCTCGCGCGGCCCCGCCTTCTCGACGGTCCCGGGCCGCTTGGGCCGCGGCACCAGCGCGTCGGGCACGGGGGGCTTGGGGAGCTTGACCTTGGGCATGGCGGACCTAGGTGTTGGGGAGCTTGCGGATGGTGGGGCGTGAGGGATACATGTACTGGCCGATCCCGTCCAGTGGCTGGGCGGGGTCGCGCGGCGAGAAGCGCTCGAACTCGGAGTTCAGGCTGTGGCGGGGACCGACCTGGACCTGGCCTGCCTGCACGCGCGTGTAGAAGCGGTCGAGGGGGCGGACCGGCGGGCCGCCGGTCACCTCGCCACGGAAGCCGTAGACCCCGCCGTGGCAGGGACAGATGAAGCGCGCGGAGGCATCGACGTAGCGCACGGGACAGCCCAGGTGCATGCAGCGGTGGGAGATCGCGATGAACTTGTTGAACTCGTCCTCGGGCTCGGTGTCGAGCTGGGGGTCGCGCGCCCGCATGTAGACGGTGGTGCGCCCGATCTCCCCGATGCCGTCGCTGACGGTGACGATCTTGGGGATGTAGGTGTCCTTGGGGAAGGATTCCACCGGGCCGACGAACTCCCAGCCCACCTCGGCCTCCTCGAAGACCGGGCCCAGGGCGAAGCCCAGCGCGGGCAGCGTGAACGCCGCGGCGGCAATGCCGCCAAAGATGTGGGCGGTGCTCGTCATGGCCCGCCGGCGGGTGACGGTCTCGCCCTCGAAGGCGCCGGGCATCCCCCGGTCCTCGGTGAGCTTGGGCTTCTGCTGTCGGCGGCGATCGGCCATGTGAGACCGCAGAATCTACCGTGACGGGGCGTTTGACATCCCCAGGCTGGCGCGAGCGGCCTCCCAGGCCCTCTCGGCGCCCGGCCGATCGCCCTCGGCGTGTGATCGGGCGCACTCTGAGATGAGATCGGCCAGCGCCCGCACCGCCTCCAGGTCGCCCACCGCGGCCAGCCGCGCCAGGCCCAGGGCGTAGAGGCGGTCCCCGGCCAGCAGGGCGAGCCCGGCATCGGCCTCGCGTACCACCTCCGGAGCCCCGTAGTGCAGGAGGTAGCCCTCGCGCACGGCGGCCACCGCAAAGGCGCGGTCGGCATCGAGCCCGCCCCCGGCAGGTCCCGAGGGCGGCGGCCATCCCTCGTCCAGCGCCGCGGCGATGGGCCCGCCCTCGGCGCGTAGGACGGCGGCGACCTCGGCGATCACCGGTCGATCTCCGCAAAGGCCGCGGCCGCTGCATCGACGGTCCGAGCGACGTGCTCGGGTCCGTGGGCCAGAGAGGGAAACCAGGCCTCGAACTGCGAGGGCGGCGCGTAGACGCCGCGGGCCAGCAGCGCGCGGCACCAGGCGGCGTAGGCCTCGGTGTCGCAGGCCTGCGCGCCGGCGAGGTCGGTCACGGGCTGGGGCGAGAAGAAGACGGTCAGCAGGCCGGGCGCCCAGGCGACCTGCACCGGCCGGTCGCCGGTCGCCTCGCGCAGGCCGCTGGCCAGCGTGTCGGTCAGGGTCGCCAGGTGCAGGTAGGCCTGCTCGTCGAGCAGCGCCAGCGCCTCCAGGCCGGCGGCGACGGCGAGCGGGTTGCCCGACAGCGTGCCGGCCTGGTAGACGTCGCCTGCGGGGGCGACGCGCTCCATGAGCTCGCGCGAGCCGCCGTAGGCGGCCGCGGGCAGGCCGCCGCCCAGCACTTTGCCCATGATGGTCAGGTCGGGCGTGACCCCGGTCAGCGCCTGAGCGCCGCCGGAGCCGAGACGAAAGCCCGTGATGACCTCGTCGAGGATCAGCAGGGCGCCGGTGGCGTTCGCGCGCTCGCGCAGCAGCTCCAGAAAGCCGGCCTGGGGCGGGACGAGGCCCATGTTGGCCGGGTAGGGCTCGGCCAGCAGCGCGGCAGGCTCCGTCCGCTCGGTGGCGGCCACCAGCGCGTCGGGGTCGTTCCAGGGCACGACCACGGTTCCCGCGGCGACCGCCTCGGGGACGCCGGGGCTGGCGGGCAGGGAGGCGGTGGCCAAGCCGGAGCCCGCCTGGGCGAGCAGGCCGTCCACGTGGCCGTGGTAGGCCCCGGCGAACTTCAGGATCGGCTCGCGGCCCGTGGCCGCACGAGCCAGGCGGATGGCCGACATGGCCGCCTCGGTCCCCGAGGAGGTCATGCGCAGCATGGCCACGCCGGGCATGCGGCGGGTGACCTCCTCGGCGAGGTCGACCTCTGCGGCGGTGGGGGCGCCGAAGGTCGTGCCGCGCCCGGCGGCCTCGACCACGGCGGCGATGATCCGCGGGTGGGCGTGGCCGTGGATGAGGGGGCCCCACGAGCACACCCAGTCGACGTAGCGGTTGCCGTCGACGTCGAACAGCTCGGCTCCGGCGGCGCGCTGCACGAAGATGGGGTCGCGGCCGATGGCGCGCATGGCGCGCACGGGCGAGTTGACGCCACCGGGCAGGAGGTGCAGGGCGCGGCGGTAGAGGTCCCCGGAGCGGGTGTCGCGCAGCGAGATGCTCTCCTACGAGACCGGGCCTGCGGCCCTCCGGGCTCCTGCATCCTCCGCGCCTCGAGGGCGAAGAACGCTGCGCAGGCCGGAGCGGTCAGGCATGCTGCTGCTCCCAGCGGCGGAAGTCGTCGGTGAAGTACAGCAGGCGGATCTTCTTGAACTCCGTGGAGGAGTACAGCGTCGAGCGGGCCTGCACGCAGCCGACCTCGGCCTCCACGGCGTCGAGGATCGCGTCGCACTCCTCTTTGGAGCGCCCGTGGGCCATGGTGAAGATCTGGTAGGGCCAGTCGGGGTAGGTCGGACGCTGGTAGCAGTGCGAGATGCCCCGGAAGGCGGCCATGCGAGGGCCGACTTCGGCGATGCGCGTCTCGGGGACCTGCCAGACGCCCATCCCGTTGGCCGAGAATCCCGCGCGGCGGTGGAAGAGGATCGCGGCGACGCGGCGCAGCAGGCCGCGGTCACGCATCGTGCCCATGTGGTCGAGCAACTCCTCCACGGGCATGCCCAGCCGTGCGGCGGCGGGCGCATAGGGCTCGGGGACGACCGGCAGATCGCCCTGGGTGGCCTGCACGACGGCGACGTCGCGCTCGTCGAAGACGCCCTTCTCGGTGGGCGCGGGCTCGACGGCCTCCACGCGGCTGGCCAGGCTCTGGGTGTCGCCGGCCATCTGCAGGTCCATGCGGATCTTGAACATCTTGAGGGTCGGAAGCTGGCGGATCGACTCGGCGCCCGTGAGCTCCTGAAGGAGGTCGAGCGTGCCGTCGAGGCCCAGCCTCGAGTTCTCCTCCACCGCGATCGTGAACCACATGTTGAAGTCGTGGTTGCGCAGGTAGTTGTGCGAGACGCCGGGGTGCGAGTTGACGATCTTGGCCGCCCGCCACGGGTGCTCGGGGTCGACCTTGGCGGCCACCAGCATCGAGCCGTAGCCGAAGGCGCGGGTGTCGTAGATCGGCGTGACCTGGCGGATGATGCGCTCGTCGAGCAGGTGCCGCACGCGGGCCAGCACCGCGGTCTCCGTGACGCCGGCCTCCCGCGCCACCGCCTCGTAGGGCCGTGGGTGCAGGGGAAAACGCCCCTGCATGAGGTCGAGCAGGCGCTTGTCGGTCTCGTCCAGCGGGACGGCGGCCCCGTCCCTGCGGGTGCGGGCCTTGCCGGCGGCGGGCGGGGTCACTGAAGCCACTGGGCTGCGTCCTTCGCGTGGTAGGTGATGACGACGTCGGCGCCGGCGCGGCGGATGGCGGTCAGCGCCTCGCGCACGGCGGTGCGCTCATCGCGGTGCCCGGTCGCGGCGGCCGCCTTCACCATCGCATACTCGCCGCTGACGTTGTAGGCGGCGACGGGCAGGCGGGTGGCCTCCTTGACGGCGCGCACGACATCCAGATAGGGCAGGGCAGGCTTGACCATCACCATGTCGGCGCCCTCGTCGACGTCCTGCAGGGCCTCGCGCACCGCCTCGTCGGCGTTGGCCGGATCCAGCTGGTAGCCGCGGCGATCGCCGAAGGCGGGCGCGGAGCCGGCGGCGTCGCGAAACGGCCCGTAGAAGGCGGAGGCGAACTTGGCGCTGTAGGCGATGATCGGCGTGTCGGTGAGGCCCTCCTCGTCGAGGGCTGCGCGGATCGCCGCGACCCGTCCGTCCATCATGTCGCTGGGCGCCACCGCGTCAGCCCCCGCGCGCGCCTGGGAGACCGCGGTGCGCGCGACGAGCTCCACGCTGGGATCGTTGTCGACCGCTCCCTGGGCTGTGAGCAGCCCGCAGTGCCCATGGTCGGTGTACTCGCACAGGCACACGTCGGTGAGCACGAGCAGGTCGGGGTGGGCCTCCTTGATGGCCCGGGTGGCCATCTGGACGATGCCCTCGTCGTCGTAGGCGCCGCTGCCCTCGGGGTCCTTGTGGGCGGGGACGCCGAAGAGCAGCACGCCCGGCAGGCCCAGCGCGGCGGCCGCCCCGGCCTCCTCGACCGCCTGGGAGATCGACAGCCGCTCCACGCCGGGCATCGCCTCGATCGGTGCGCGCCCCCCAAGGCCCGCCTCCACGAACAGCGGCAGGATCAGATCGCTGGCCTGCAGGCTGGTCTCGCGCACCAGGGCGCGCAGTGGCGCGGCGGAGCGCAGCCGGCGCAGACGGGTGGCGGGAAAGGCCATGCGCTGAGGGTAACGGCGGGGTCGGGGGGCGGCCTCCGGCACGCCAGCGGACCGGAGGCCCACCTCTAGGCGGCGGCGAAGCGCGTCAGCGCCACGCGTGCCAGCACGATGAACGCTGCCAGCTGCGCGGCGAGGTGCAGGAGGGGCCGCAGGAGCGCGTCGCCGGCCAGCGCGGCCTGGACCGCGTCGAGCGTCGGCGCAAAGGGAAAGATCGCCGAGACCAGGGCGATGGCGGTCTCCAGGGCGCCGGCCACGGTGCCCGGCGGGACCAGTGCCAGGAAGGCCAGCGGGAGGGCCAGCAGAAAGGCCAGCAGCGAGGCCGCGCGCACGTCGCGGGCCAGCGCGCCGACGAGCACGCCGAGCGCGCCGAAGGCCAGCGCCCCCAGCGCCAGTGCGCCCAGCCAGGCGGGAGCGCGTGCGAAGTCGAGGTCGACCAGGAGGGCCAGGCCGACGAGCATGAGCACGCCCACGAACCCACCACATAGCGCGGCCAGGCCGACCTTCTCGACGACCACGCCCAGGCGCGAGACCAGCCCGCGCACCAGGCGCCCGAACGCGTTCTCCTCGCGTTCCAGCGCGAGCATCCCGGCGGCCAGCAGGAGGCAGACGAACATCATGGACACGCTCACCGCGACCGCTACCGCAAAGTCGTCCAGCGTCGCCGAGCCGGCCTGCAGCCCCGTGGTCTGGACCTGCACCGGCGTGCTGAGCGTGCCCAGCAGCTCCCCGGAGATCCCCAGGTTGTCGATGGCCAGCTGGGCAAAGCGCTGTACGCGCTCGACCGCCTCGCGCTGGGGGTCGCCGGCGGGCAGGCTCTGCTGGACGCCCTCCAGCACCTGCGTGGAGGCTCGCAGCCCCAGGATGTCGATCTGCCGGCCCAGCAGGGCGATGCGCCCGCCGCTGAGCAGGATGTCCAGGTACGAGGCCGCGACCTCCGCGGCGCGGTCGGACAGCGCCTGGTTGGCCTGCGCGAGCTGGGTGGAGATCAGCGAGTCGACGAACGCGCCCTGCAGCGGCCCGTCGGTGTTGACGATGACCTCGACGGTCGGCGGCTCGCCCCCCACACCACCCAGGTTGACCGCCTGCTGCAGGCGACGCGTGACGTTCTCGGGAAGGACCAGCGCGCCCAGCACCTCGCCGGACTCCACGAGCTCCACGGCCTCCTCGCGCGAGTCGGCCTCCACGGGCTCGACCGACGCAAAGAGCCGCTGCGCGTAGTCGCCGATGTCGATGGTCTCGTTGCCCAGGTCGAGCGTGCGGGCCGTCTCGGGGACCTCGTTGACCAGCGCGACACGCGGCTTCTCGGGCCCGCCCGAGAGCGAGAACCCGATCAGCAGCGCGACCACGATCGGGTAGGCGATCAGCAGCCCCACCAGCAGCGGCGAGCGGCGCAGGATGCGCAGATCCTTGAGCAGCAGATGGCGCACGCTGCTAGTGCCCGTGGTCGTGCAAGAAGCGCACAAAGGCCGCCTCGAAGTCGCGCGCCTCGCCGCCGACCTCGTCCTGCAGGGCGCGCGGCGAGCCGGTGAACAGCAGCTCGGCGTCGGCCAGCACCAGCACGCGGTCGGCGTAGCGTTCGGCCTCGCCCACGTCGTGGGTGGACCACATCACCGTGGTGCGCCCACCGTCCACCAGCCCGGTGATGAAGCTCCACAGCCGCTCGCGCTGGCGGGGATCCAGCGCGGAGGAGGGCTCGTCCAGCAACAGCACGGGCGGGTCGGCCAGCAGGCCGATGGCGATGTTGACGCGCTGCTGGTTGCCGCCCGACAGCGTGGAGAGCACGTCGCCCGCGCGGTCGGCCAGCCCGGTGAGCTCCAGGGCGCGCTGCACGGCCCCGTCGCCGACCTGCTCCAGGCGCGCGAACAGCTCGAGGTTCTCCGCCACGGTCAGCTTGCGATACAGCGCCGCGTGCTGGGGCACCCAGCCGATCTCGTGCGGCGCGTGGCTGAGGGCGCCGCTGCTGGGCTTCTGCAGCCCGGCGAGGATGCTCAGCAGCGTGGTCTTGCCCGCCCCGTTGGGTCCGATCACGGCCACCAGCTCACCGGGCAGCGCCTCGAAGCTCACGTCGCGCAGGGCCTCGCGGCGACCGAAGCGCTTGCCGACTCCCTCGGCGGCCAGCGCGGGGGCTGCGGAGGTCGTGGCCGAGCTCGTCACGCCGCCCATGGTAGGCCCGCGCGACAATGGTGACGCATGGCGGGCGCCACCATCCTCTTCGTCGGCGACGTGTGCGCGGGCCCGGGCCGGCGCGCCCTGCGCGCCCTGCTGCCCGGCCTGCGCGAGGAGACGGGCGCCACCTTCGTGGTGGTCAACGGCGAGAACGCCGCGGGAGGCATCGGCATCACGCCCGCCACCGCCGACGAGCTGTTCACCGCGGGCGCCGACGTCATCACGCTGGGCAACCACGCTTACCGTCACCGCGAGGTCTACCGTTACCTCGACGAGCGAGCGCACATCGTGCGCCCGGCCAACTACCTGGCCTCCCAGCCCGGGCGGGGGACCACGCTGGTCGAGCGTGACGGCGTGCGCCTGGGTGTGGCCAACCTGTCGGGCAATGTGTTCATGCAGGCGGGACGCCCCGCCTTCCCAGAGGCCGACGCGGTGGTCGGCGACCTACGCCGCCGGGGCGCCGACCACGTGCTGGTGGACTTCCACGCGGAGGCCACCAGCGAGAAGGTGGCCATGGGCTGGCACCTGGACGGCCGCGCGACCGCGGTGGTGGGCACCCACACCCATGTGCCCACCGCCGATGCCCGCGTGCTCCCCGGCGGCACCGCGCACATCACCGACGTGGGCATGACCGGGGCGCGCGAAGGGGTGATCGGCATGCGCCGCGAGGGGGCGCTGGAGGGCTTTCGCACCCACATGCCCATCCGCCACCAGCCCGCCGAGGGGGACCCGTGGCTGATGGGCGTGGTCATCCGCTGCTCGGAGCGGGCGCTGCGGGCCGAGGCGATCGAGGCGGTTCTGAGACCGCTTCGCTAAGGAGCGCGACCATGACCAGCGGGAAGAACCACACGAGGTAGAGGTAGAACCAGTGGGTGACGCCCAGTTGCGTCGCGATGAGCACCGCGGCGCACAAAGCAGCCAGGCCCACGGGATCCCGCCGGCGTGGCAGGAGGGCCAGGCCGACGGCCAGCGCAGCCGCCAACAGCTGGACCACGCGCTGCGCCGTCTCCAGCTCCCACAATCCCCACACCGAGAAGGGCGAGGCACGCGAGGCCTGAAAGCCCAGCGTCGACGACCAGAAGGCGTCCAGCGAGCCTCCCAGGGCCACGGGGAGGAAGACCAGCGCGCCCAGAGCTCCGAAGGCCGCGGCGTACAGTGCGACCGCCCGACCGCGCAGACGCTCGCCGGGCGCGCGGTGGGCCAGCAAGAGGGGGCCCAGGGCCAGGG
This sequence comes from Solirubrobacteraceae bacterium, assembly GCA_035942615.1. Lineage (GTDB taxonomy): Bacteria > Actinomycetota > Thermoleophilia > Solirubrobacterales > Solirubrobacteraceae > Siliceabacter. Next base: position 27,708 of record DASZCY010000233.1, read on the forward strand.
GGGCGAACTTGGTCAGGCCGGCCAGCGCGGTGAGGGCGCCGCGCCCTGCGGCCGCGCCCGCCGAGGTGCTCCACGCGGCGACGAGGAGCGTGGCCACCACCAGCACCCCGACCAGCGTGTCGTTGGCGTTGGCGTTGGCCACGTAGAGCGTGAAGGGATAGGCGACCCACGCATAGGCCAGCGCTACCCCCAGCGTGGGCCCCCGCACCAGGCGGCCGAGCAGGAAGAGCAGGGCCACCATGAGCAGGTCAAAGGCGATCGCCGCCGCGTGGGCGGCGGGCAGCCCATCCCACGCGCCGGTCCAATCCAGGATCTGCTCGAAGGGCACATAGGCCAGGTAGGTGACCGGGCCGTAGGTGTCCCCGTGGCCGTTGTCTTGCGGAAAGGCGCCGTAGAGGGGCTCACCGGCGGCCAGACGCTCGGCGCCGATCACCCCCGCATAGCCGACGTCGATCACCTTGGAGTCGACGACGTTCAACCCGACGCGGAATCCCACCAGGAAGATCACCACGACGACCATCCACGGGACGGGGATCAGCAGGCGAACGGGCCCGCCTTCACCGGCGAGCCCGGGCGCCATCCGCCCGCGCCGGCGCAGGCCGATGTACAGCATGCGCACCAGCAGGTAGGCCAGGAGCGGGTAGGCGAGGGGCACCGATACCTCGATGGCCGCCGCGTTGAAGAAGGCCAGGGACACCGAGAAGGCGCTGAGCACCGCGAGGTCGAGGTGCAGCAGCTTCGCCGGGCGGCGCGGGTCGAGGAAGGGCAGGGCGAACAGCACGCTGAGCGGGATCCAGACCCACGGCTCGGTGGCCGAGCGCCCGAAGGCGCCGTCGTAGCCGCGAGCCATCGTCCACGCCACCTGATGGTCGCGCCAGGCCTCGAGCACCATGCCCCGCTTGTCGTCCACCAGTGCCTGGGCGACCTCGGTGCGCCGGGGCGAGAGCACGAACCAGCTCACCTGCCAGTGGCCGTCCCTGACGTAGGCGGTGGGACGCGCCTGCGGCGAGTCCTCGCGCAGCTCGGCGCGCACCGTGGGCGCGCGCGAGGCGATCGCGATGGCCTCCCGGGCGGCCAGCCGCTTGCCCGCGGGGGGCTCGCTGAGGCTGCGCGGCGCGCGCAGCTCCTCCTCCTGGGCGGCCGCGGGCGCGCCCGTCAGGGCGCCGGCCAGCACAGCCGCCAACAGGCCGCCGAGCGCCGCGCGCAACACGGCCCTCAGGCCACGCCGAAGTGGGCGGCGATCAGCGGCGCCACGTCGCGGATCGACCAGGCGCCGTCGCGTACGCGCTCGGGCGGCAGGTCGAGCCCCGCGACGATCAACGCGCCGAGGGAGTCGCAGGCGTGCAGGGAGCCGTGGCTGCCTCCGCCCTGATGCCAGTGCCCGCCCCAGTCCGGAAACTCCCACCCGGGGGCGGCCGACAGCAGCACGTCGCCCGAGGTGGGACACCTGAGCGCCGCCCACGCGCGCGCCAGCGCGTCGGGGTAGGCGTCACTGCGCAGCTCGCCGCCCTCGATGCGCCCCTCGATTGCGTCGAGGTTGCCCTCCAGGCTCCAGCGCCCCCCGCGCGGATCGACGGCCACGCGCTCGCCCGGGCGCCCGGGCGCGAAGCGCAGCTCCCCGCGGGGCGTTCCCAGCACCCCGCGGCTGTCCTCGCGCCAGAGCACCACGTCGACGCCCTCCAGCCCGCGCGCGGCGGCCACCAGCGGCGGGACGCTGCTCTCGCGGCCCTCCTCCACCAGCGCGTAGAGCATGGCCGCGCGCTGGGAGGGGCACAGCGCCACCTCAGCGTCGCGCGCGCCGCCCCGGCCCGGGCCGCGCACGGCCCATCCCTCCAGCGCCTCCCCCAGCCCGATCGCGTGCTCGACGGGCGCGTGGGCGTGATCGGCCATCACCACCACCGCGTGGTCGGCCAGAAAGGCCTCGCGCCCCCCGCCGGCATGCATGACGCGCTCGAGCTGGCGGTCGGCGGCCTCGATGGCCTCGACCTGCGCCTGCAGTCCGCCGCGGTGGGAGGCGGTGTCGTTGTCGGGCAGCGACAGCAGCAGGAAGTCGAACAGGTCGTGCTCCACCAGGTGGGCGCCTACACAGCCGCCGTGCTGGTCGCGCATGCCGGGGCTTCCCATCTGCGACCAGCAGCCTGTGCGCCGGCTGGCGTACAGATCCGCGTAGAAGAGCTCGCGCGGACCCTCCACGGTGCGCCGGAACAGGGTGGAACCGACCAGCCGGGTCAGCGGGTACTCGTCCGAGGGCTCGTGTTGGTGGCGTCCGCGGTAGACCAGGTACGTCGTCCCGGCCGTGCGCCACCCCGCGTCGTCGAGCCTCTCGAACACCGTGGGCGTGTCGGCGTCGAGGTGCTCGGCGTTGAGGTTGTAGACGGTGTCGGTCAGCTGCTGGGCGAAGCCAAAGCGCCGCGACGCCGAGAACGACGATCCGTACTCCACGTAGCGCCCCTCGGCCCGCGAGTACCAGTTCATGGCCGGGATGTGGTGGACGTCCTGCAGCACGCCGGTGGTGATCGACGCCGCGCAGACCGGCGTGACCGACGGGAAGGCGGCCGCGCACGCGTCCACGTACGTGCCTCGCTCCATCAGCATCGCCAGCACTGGCGCGCGGCCTGCGGCCACCGCTCGCTCCAGCTCGGAGGGGGTCAGGCCGTCGATGACCGCAAGGACGCATTTGGGGGGGCTCACCGCAGGATCCGCAGCCCGGCGTACTTCTCCCCCTCGCGCCGGCGCCCCCCGCGCAGCAGGAAGGCCAGAAAGCCCAGGCCCACGAGCGCCAGGGGGGGAACGAGGATCGAGGCCGCGGCGAGCACCAGGCCGGCGCCCTCGGCGTAGAGGGGAAGGGCGCGGCCCGCGGCCTCGTCCAGGCGCGCGCGCACGCGCGACAGCAGCGAGCGGGTGGCCGCGTTGGCCAGCGCCGCGGCGCCGGCGCCGGCCAGCAGGCCGGGCCACCAGACGTCAAAGCGGTCGTCCAGCGAGCCCGCGCCCAGCAGCGCGCCCAGCCCGATGGCCACCACCGCCAGGGCCGCCGCGCCCGGGCCGCGGTCGCCCACGCCGCGGCGGTCGGCCAGCACGCTGGCGATGACGCCCAGGGCGAGGGCGAGCAGGAACAGGTCGGCCTCCAGGAACGCGAAGGCGGTGCCCTCGAAGTCCACGCCCAGGTCCGCGCGCGCCAGCGCGCCCGCGAGCAGCGAGGGCAGGAAGGGACGCATGCCGGCGGCACCGCCCAGGCCGAGGCCCTGGAGGAGGTCGAGGACGTAGGACATCTGCGCTACCGTCGGCGCGTGACGATAGAGGACAGGGAGGGCGTCGGACCGCGGCGCTCCGGCCGCCCCACCAAGCGCGACCTCGAGCGCTACGCGAGTCTGTTCGCCGCGCGCACCTCGGTGATGAAGGCCTCGGCCATGCGCGACCTCATGGCCCTCACCGAGCGTCCCGAGGTGATCTCGCTGGCCGGTGGCCTGCCCGACACCTCGACCTTCGAGCGCGCCGCCTATGCGGCCATCCAGCAGCGCGTCGGCGCCGAGTCGCTGGCCCGTGCGCTGCAGTACGGGCCCACCGAGGGACTGTCCACGGTCAAGGGCTGCATCGTCGAGGTGATGGCTCAGGAGGGCACGGCGGTGGACCCCGAGGACTTGCTGGTGACCACCGGCGGCCAGCAGGCCATCGACCTGGTGTGCAAGACGCTGGTCGACCCGGGCGACGTGGTGGTGGCCGAGGCGCCCACGTACCCGGGCGCGGTGCCG
>DASZCY010000234.1:0-7018 GCA_035942615.1 Solirubrobacteraceae bacterium
GGCGGCGACGCGGTCGCGCGGGCCCGTGAGACCGCCGTGCCGCCCCTCTCGCCGGTGGTGCGGCGCATCGCATCCGAGCACGGGCTCGATCTCTCCGGCGTGCAGGGGCGGTTGAGCGCCGGCCCCCTCACCGTCCCCGTCGCCGTCGTGCACGAGCGCGAGCACGTCCTGCTTGCGCACGCGCCCGCCGCGCCCGGTGCCATGCACGCCGGAGAGATCGAGCCCGTGCTCGGACGCGATGCGCCGCACCACCGGCGAGAGGGGCGGCACGGCGGTCTCACCGGCCTGCGCGACCGCGTCGCCGCCGGGTGGGTCCGTCCCCTCGGCCGGCGCGCTCCCGGCGTCCGGTTCCTCGTCGGCGCCGATTCGCGCCAGCGGCGTGCCAACCTCCACCGTGGTGCCCACGGCGACGAGGATCTCGAGCACACGTCCGCCCGCCGGCGCGGGGATCTCGGTGTCGATCTTGTCGGTCGACACCTCGGCGATGGTCTCGTCGGCCTCGATGCGATCGCCGACCTCCCTGTGCCACGCGGCGACGGTCCCCTCGGCCACCGAGACGCCGAGCTGGGGCATGACGACGTCGACGGCAGCGGCGGCGGAGGAGCCCGAAGTCGGGTTGCCCGAGGTGCTCTCAGTAGGCGAGGAGGTCACGGCACGCCTCCCGCACGCGCTCGACGCCGGGCAGCACCGCGCGCTCGAGCGCCGGCGCGAAGGGGATGGGCACGTCGGGCGTGGCCACCCGGACCACCGGGCCGTCGAGGTCCTCGAAGGCGCGCTCGGCGATGAGGGCCGCCACCTGGGCGCCCGCCGCGCAGGTGGCGTTGGCCTCGTCGAGCACCACCACCTTGGAGCAGCGGCGCACTGCGGCGAGGATCGCCTCCTCGTCCATGGGCACCAGCGAGCGCAGGTCGAGCACCATCACGCTCGCCTCCTCGAGGTCCTCGGTGGCCTCCAGCGCGGTGTGCACCATCGCGCCGTAGGCGATCACCACCAGATCGTCGCCCTCGCGCGCCACGCGGGCGCGGAAGGGCGCGACGTGCTCGCCCTCGGGCACCTCGGCCTTCACGCGGCGGTAGAGGTGCTTGTGCTCCAGGTACACGACCGGGTTGGGGTCGCGGATCGCACCCGCCAGGAGACCCTTGGCGTCCTGGGGGCTGCTGGGGGCGACCACCTTGATCCCGGGCGCGTGCATGAACCACGCCTCCGGACTCTGGGAGTGGAAGGGCCCACCGCTGAAGCCTCCGCCACCGGGCAGGCGCACGGTGAGGTTCACCGTCAGCCCCTGGCGGTAATGCATCTTGCCCGCCACGTTGACCAACTGATCGAACCCGCAGGCCACGAAGTCGGCGAACTGCATCTCGCACACCGGGCGCATGCCGACCGTCGCGGCGCCCACCGCGGTGCCGATGATCCCCGCCTCGGCCAGCGGTGTGTCCATCACGCGGTCGGCGCCGAACTCGTCGAGGAATCCGTCGGTGACCTTGAACGCCCCACCGCAGGCGCCGACGTCCTGGCCCATGACGAAGACCCGGTCGTCGGCGCGCATCTCGGTGCGCAGCCCGTCCGCGATGGCCTGCAGGTAGGTCATGGTGCTCATCGCGCCCATCCGCTCCAGGGCGCGCACCCGTCGCCCAGATGGATCTCCTCGTCAGCAAAGACGCGGTCGGTCGCGGTGGCGGGGTCGGGCTCCGGTGAGCGCAGCGCCTCCTCCACGCCGGCCCGGACGGCGTCGGCCACCTTGTCGCGCAGCCCGTCGAGGTCGACGTCCAGCGTGCGCAGGCGCGCCACCTGGCGGTCGATGGGGTCGCGCGCGCGCCAGTGCTCGAGCAGCTCGGAGGGGACGTAGCTCATGTCGTCGTGGGCGGCATGTCCGTGCATGCGCATGGTCGTCGCCTCGATGAGGGTCGGTCCCTCGCCCGCGATCGCGCGCTCGCGCGCCACGCGCGTGACCTCGAACATCGCCTCCACGTCGTTGCCGTCCACCGTCATGCCCGGCAGCCCGTAGGCGGCCGCGCGCTGCGCGGGAGCCACCGCGAACTGCGCGGCGGTCGGCGTCGAGTAGGCGTACTGGTTGTTCTCCACCACGAAGATCACCGGCAGGCGCTGCACGCCGGCCCAGTTGAGGGCCTCGTGGAAGTCACCGCGCGAGGTCGACCCGTCGCCCAGCCAGGTGATGGCACAGCGCGCCTCGCGGCGCAGGCGAAAGGCCATGGCCATGCCGGCGGCCACAAGCATCATGTCGGGCAGCATCGAGACCATCCCCACGCAGCCCAGGCGGTGGTCGCCGAAGTGCACGTTGGCGTCGCGTCCACCGGTGACCCCGCCGGCGCGGCCCATGTACTGGGCGAAGATGCGCGCGGGCTGCACCCCGCGCACCAGGTGGGCGCCCAGGTCGCGGTGCAGGATGCACAGGCGGTCCTGCGCCGCCATCGCGAAGGCTGGGCCGACCGAGACGGCCTCCTGGCCGAGGCCGTCGTAGAAGGAGCCGGGCACCTTGCCCTGGCGGTAGAGCGCCATGCCCCGCTCCTCGATGGCGCGCATGAGGAGCATGTGGCGCAGGAGCGCGACCCGGTCGCCTCGGGTCAGGTGAGCGGGCGCGGCGTCGCCCTGGTCGGCGGGCGCGAACGTCGTGCTGGCCATGGGCAGTCTCTCTCTCCGGGTTGACCCGCCCGGGATCGCCGCGGCGGGCTCTTCAAGGCGCCGGTGGCAGGACCGCTGCTGGTTCGGCGCATCCCTCGTGGCAAATGTAGCGCACCGGCCGGTCACCGGGCCTACCCTGCGGACATGGCCGTCGGCGTGAGGCGCGGGGTGCTGGGCGAGCGGGCGGGCCGCCTGCGCTGGCGGCTGCGGGGAGCGTGGATGTGGCCGGTCTTCGGGCTGCTCACCCCCGCCGAAGCCGTGTTGTTGCACCACCTGCCCCTGTCGGGGCGTGGCACGCCCTACGTGGCCGGCTTCCTGCTGGCCGGCTTCTTCAACCTGCTGGCCGTCGCCGTGGCCGCGCCGCTCATGGCCCTGGCCGTGCGCCGGCGCCGCCCCGACCTGCCGCGCGTGGTGGCCGTCGACTACACGGGCACCGCCCTGCTGGGGGTGGTGGGTCTCGCGCTGGTGGGTGCCGGCCTCGCGCACCGCCCCGCGCGGCTGGCTGCCGAGAACGCGATGGTCGTCCAGGCCGAGGCCGCGCGTGCCTACGTGGCCGCCCAGGCCCCGGGCGAGTACCGACAGCGGGTGCACGAGATGACCTCTCTGCAGGTGGAGGAGAGCCTCTTTCGCAGCTGCGTGCCCGGGGAGGACCCCGACCGCTGGCTGTGCGTGTTCGTCGATACGGCGAGCACCCCGCCGGGCGTGACGCGCGACCGCGGCCAGGAGTCCAATGCGACCTTCAACCGCCCGGGCGGCTTTGAGCTCTCGCGCCCGGGGGCGGTGGGTCCGCCCCCAGGAATGTCAGCCAGATGACGGTCCGTCTCAAGGGGCGCCGGCGAAGAGCCGATGGCACGAGCATGCCGCGGATGCGCCAGATCCTCGCCGGCTTGGGCGCAAGCGCCTCGCTGGCCGCCGCGGGCGCCCTCGCCCTGCTGGTGGTCAGCGCGATCATCGCCCTTGAGGGCTTCCCGGGCATGAACCCCGATGCCGGGGGGCTCAGCCTCGCCGACAACGAGCTCACCGTGCCCACCTCCGATCCCGCTGCCGCCGCCGTCGCGCCCGACCGCGGGATCGCGACCGACCCCGAGCCGGCCGCGTCCCCGACGGCCACCGCACCCGGCCCAGGGGGCGACGCCCCGGCACCCGCGGTCGCCTCGCCCGCGCCCGACGAGCCCGAGCCGGAGGACACGCCTCCCGGAGGCGGTTCCGACCCCGACGACCCCGAGACCCCGCCCGACGACCCCGAGACCCCGTCCGTCGACGACACCGACAGGCCTCGCCTTCCCGAGGTGCCGGACCTCACCAGCACCGCCGGCGGCGCGGTCCGCGACACCGGCGAGCAGCTCGCCCCGGTGGCCGACGCCATCCTGCCGGGCTCGGGCAAGCTGGTGCGCGGGACCACCGCCCTGCTGGACGGGACCGTGAGGGAGGTCGGCGAGACGCTGGACGACACGGTCGACGTCGTGCTCAGCGGCTGAGCCCAGGACTCTGGTACACGTCAGAGCAGCGCGTCGAGCGGGTGCTCGAGCAGGTCGCGGACGCGCGCCAGGAAGGCGCCGGCACCGGCGCCGAAGAGGATCCGGTGGTCGCAGGTCAGCGTGAGGTCCATGCGCTGGCCGATGGCCGCCGCGCCGTCCTCCACCACCGCGCGCTCCTCGACCGCACCGGCGGCGAGGATGGCCGCCTGGGGCGGGATGACCGCCGCGGCGAAGCTCGCCACACCGAGCGCGCCGAGGCTCGAGACGGTGAACGTTGCGTTGCCCAGCTCCGGCGAGGTGATCGAGCCCTCGTGCGCTCGTTCGGTCAGGGCGCGCGTGCTGGCGGCCAGCTCGCCCAGCGGGCGCCGGTCGGCATCGAAGACGGTGGGGACCAGCGGGGCGTCGCGCGCGTGGACCACGACGCCGACGTTGACGCGGCTGTAGAGCTCGACGCGCCCGTCGCGGTAGGCGCCGTTGGCGCGCGGGTGCTCGCGCAGCGCCAGCGCACAGGCCCGCACGACCATGTCCTCGAGGGCAGGCACCGGCCGGTCGTCCGCGGCCTGGCTCTCCAGGCGCGCGCGCAGCGCCACGCAGGCGTCCATGGCCACCACGCAGCGCAGGACGAGCTCGGGGATGGTGGCCTTGGCCTCGGCCACGCGCCGCACCGCGACCTGCTGGGCACGCGAGAGCTCCTGGGTGGTGATGTCGCCCTTGGCGGTCCCCGTCTCGGTGACGGTGCCCTGCTGATCGCCGCCGGCCATCGGACGGCGAGCCTATCGTGCTGACCGACCAGCGCACCCAATCGCCGCTCGTGGTGTTGTGCCCGGCGATGAGGCGCCTCCTGGCACTCCCTCTCCTCGTGCTCGCGACGCTGCTGGCCTGGGCCGCGGCGCCCGCGCTATCCGCCATCCCGTGGCGCCCCGCTGCGGAGGACTTCTCACTCGACCTGTCCGTCGGGGGAGACGCGAAGGCCGCGGCGGCCGGTTGGCGCTCCCCGGTGCTCGAGGCCCCCCGGCGCTTCGACCTCATGGGCTTGCGCTGGAGCGACCGCGGGGAGGTGGACGTCGAGATACGTACCCGGCGCGCAGGTGGCCCCTGGAGCGCGTGGGTCGACGCGGGTCACGGCCACGGCACGCAGGGCAGCGATCCGGTGTGGGCGGGTGGCGCCGACGTCTTCCAGGTGCGCACGAGCAGTCGCCCGCGCGGGCTGCGCGCGCACTTCGTCAACGTCACGGGCACGGGCACCGGCGCCAGACGGGTGGCCACGACGCTGCGTCGGGGGCTCACCACCGCCGTGGCCTCGGCGCTGGGCACGCAGCCCGCGCTCGCCCAGGGCGGCGGCGGGCGCCCGGCCATCGTCCCGCGCTCCGCGTGGGGCGCCGACCGCGGCTGTCAGCCCAAGGAGCCGCCGGCCTACGGCCAGGTGCGCTTCGGCGCCGTGCACCACACCGTCTCCACCAACGCCTACGGGCCCGAGGATTCGCCCGGCGTGGTGCTGGCCATCTGTCGCTTCCATCGCAACGCCAACGGCTGGAACGACATCGGCTACAACTTCCTCGTCGACCGCTACGGGCGGATCTTCGAGGGCCGCGCCGGGGGGGTCGACCAGGCCGTCATCGGCGCCCAGGCCCAGGGCTTCAACGCGACGTCGACCGGCGTGGCGGCGCTGGGCACCTTCAGCGACAGCGCCCCGCCCGACCCCCAGCTCTCGTCCATCGCCACCCTGCTGGCCTGGAAGCTGCCCCGCCACGGCGCGCCCACGACGGGAACGGTGCCCGTGCGCTCGGAGGGCGGCAGCGCCAGCCGCTTTGCCAGGGGGCGGACGGTCACGCTGCCGCGCATCTCGGGTCACCGTGACACCGGGGAGACCGAGTGCCCGGGGCGGATGCTCTACGACCGCCTGGGGCGCATCCGCGAGCTGGCCGCCCGGCGTCAGGGCCCGCTGCGCCAGGTGGGCGGGGCACGCCTGGAGATCACCGAGGTGACCCCGGCGGTGTGGGAGGCGCCGTCCACGGTGCGCGGCGTGCTCGTCGGCCCGGACGGCGCCGGCGTGGGCAGCCGGCCGGTGGCGCTTCAGTTCGCGACCTCCAAGGGCTGGCGCACGACCGCGACGACCACCACGGGCCCGGACGGCACGTGGAGTGTGCCGACGCGCAAGTCGCGCAACTGGGCCGTGCGCGCCCGCGGCGGCGGTCTGACCTCCCCGAGCGCGCGGCTGAGCGTGGCCCCGGCGCTGACGGTCGACGCACCGCCCAGCGCGCAACCCGGCGAGCGCTTCACGGTTACGGGGACCTCGAGCCCGCGCAAGGGCCGCCTCGAGGTCCACCTCGCGCGCCCCGACGCTGCCGGGCGCTATCGCACCTTGCACCGCGAGTCCTTCCGTACCACGGCCGGACGCATCACCGCGCCATTGCGCACGGACGCCGAGGGCCCGGTGCGCGTGCGCGTCTTCTTCCGCGCGGACGGGCGCAACAGCCGGGGCGCCTCGCCCGACGACTTCATCTGCATCGGCGGGGTGAGCTGCGAGGTCGGGCGGATCCTGTCCGAGGTTGGCGGCGCCTCGCCGTAGGCGGGAGGTCACTCAGCGCGTCGCGTGATCGCCCAAGTGCGCGGCGGCGGCTTCGAGGGCGTCGTCGCCGTGGAAGGTGCGGGCGGTGGCTCGCGCACCGAGGGCCGGAATCCACACGGCCGGGATCGATTCGACGCCGCGCTCGCGGGCCAGCGCGGTGGCCGCCTCCAGGGCGCTGGCCACCGAGTGCCCGTCCAGCGCGGCGAGCACGGCGCGCGGGTGCATCTCGCAGGCGGCGGCGGCCAGGACGACGTGGTCGCGCACGGCGAGGTCCCGGCCCGCGGCGAAGGCCTGGCGGAAGGCGGCCAGGCAGAAGGCCACGCCCTTGCCG
>DASZCY010000235.1:0-7189 GCA_035942615.1 Solirubrobacteraceae bacterium
AGGGTGCGAGCGAGGCGAAGGACATCGTGGATCGGCGGCTTGCTGACGCGACCGAGCTCCCAGCTCTCGATCGTGCTGGGGCTGAGCCCGGCAAGCTCCCCGGCGCGGGTCCGGGAGTACCCGCGCTGCCGGCGACGCTCCTGCAGGAGCCGCCCGAGTGGCGTGGGGGGGTTCGTCATGCCAACCGGCCGGCGAGCATCGCGCGCGATCCTACTGGCCGCCCCTGTCCCTTCGGTCCGACACGGGGCGCAGGTGGCGGCCCTCCCTCCGCGGCTCCGGGCCGAAGATCTCGGCCACCGCCTCCCGCGCGATCCGGAAGATCGCGTCGGCGTCGACCCTCTTGCCCGCCGCTACCTCCAGCACGGCCCGGATCGCCGCCAACCGCGCGGCACGCTCCGCATCCGAATGCATCCACATCGCTCCCTCCGCGCTCTGCTCACAGCGCGAATCGCGCCCGAACCTGCTCTGCCACCGCTGCGGTCGAGCCCCGGCCATGGCGTAAGATCCTAGGCACCAGCCACACCGGTGCCTGCACATCGCCTGGATCAGGGGAGAGATCGGGTGCCTCCCGGCGCGGGATCGGCCCGCCCCTCGACACGCCACGCCCTGCGCGTCGGCGCTCCCCGAGCCCGAGATCTTGGCCCGCGGGCCAAAGGATTGGCGGGGGCCCCTGACCTATGATCGCGGGGGATGCCGTTGCGCTGCCCGCCCCGCCTGGCCGACCCACGGCGGTCCCGTGCCGCCTGCGGGGTGGGCTTCGTCGCCCACCTGCCCGGCGAGCCCTCCCACGAGTGCGTGCGTCGCGCGCTGGCGTGCCTGGTCAACATGGACCATCGAGGCGCCGAGGGCTCCGACGCGGCGACGGGCGACGGCGCCGGCCTGCTGTTGCAGATCCCTGACCGCCTGCTGCGTGCCCTCGGCGCCTGGGAGCTGCCGCCCGCGGGCTCCTACGGGCTGGCGATGTGCTTCCTGCCGCGCGACGACCAGCGGCGCGGCGCGCTCGAGGCGGTGATCGAGGAGCAGGCCGGCGCGCGGGGGTTGCGCGTCCTGGGCTGGCGCGACGTCCCCGTGGAGCCCGGCCACCTCGGCCCGCTGGCGCGCGACAGCGCCCCGGTCATCCGCCAGCTCGCGGTCGCCGCCGACTGCTTCGACGGGGACGTCGACGCGCTGGAGCGCCGGCTCTATGTGGTCCGCCGGGCCGCGGAGTCGGTCGCCGGGGCCGAGCTTGTCATCCCCTCCTTCTCGGCGCGCACGGTTGTCTACAAGGGCATGCTCTCCGCGCCGCAGCTCGAGCCCTTCTACCCCGATCTGCGCGACCCTCGCTGCGCCTCGGCCGTGGCCCTGCTGCATTCGCGCTTCTCCACCAACACGTTTCCCAGCTGGGAGCTGGCCCACCCTTACCGCCTCATCGCCCACAACGGCGAGGTCAACACGCTCACCGCCAACCGCAACTGGATGCGCGCTCGCGAAGCCGACCTGTCCTCCAGTGCCCTGGCCGGGGACCTGGCCACCGTGCTGCCCACGGTGGACCCCCACGCCTCGGACTCGGCCACGGTCGACTCGGTCCTCGAGCTGCTCGTCCGCGCAGGGCGGTCGGTCCCCCACGCGCTGAAGCTGCTGGTGCCCGAGGCCCACGAGGGGCGCGACGACCTCCCCCGGGCCGTTCGAGACTTCGCCGACTTCCACTCGCTGCTCATGGAGCCCTGGGACGGGCCGGCGGCCATCGCCTTCTGCGACGGGCGGCGGGCGGGGGCGATGCTCGACCGCAACGGCCTGCGCCCCGGACGCTGGCTGGAGACCCGCGACGGTTGGGTGGTGTGCGCCTCGGAGGCGGGGGCGCTGGAGGTCGACCCCATCGACGTGGTGCGCCGCGGGCGCCTGGAGCCGGGCACGCTGCTGGTGGCCGACCTGGAGGCCGGCCGGCTGCTGGCCGACCGCGAGGTCGAGCGCCGGCTCGCCGATCGGCGGCCCTATGGGCGCTGGTACCGCGAGCGCACGGTGCGCCTGGAGCACCTGACCGACCCCGGAGCAATTCCACGGCCCGCCCAGCCCCTGCGCCGCCGCCAGCTGGCCTTCGGCTACACCCAGGAGGAGCTGCGCGTGCTGGTGGCGCCGATGGCCGGGACGGCCAAGGAGCCCTCCGGATCCATGGGTGCCGACGCGGCGCTGGCGGTGCTCTCCGAGCGCGACCCGCCGCTGTTCTCGTACTTCAAGCAGCTCTTCGCCCAGGTCACCAACCCCGCCATCGACCCTCTGCGCGAGGACATCGTCATGAGCCTGGGCACGGGGCTGGGCCCGCGCGCCAACCTGCTCGAGGACGAGCCCGGGGACGCCTGCCAGCTCGTACTGGCAAGCCCTGTCCTGCACGACGACCAGCTCGCGCGCATCCGGGCACTCGACCATCCCGTGCTGCGCACCCGCACGCTCGACGCCACGTGGCCCGCGCGGCGGGGAGCGAGCGGCCTCGAGCCCGCCCTCCAGCGGCTGTGCGCGGCAGCCATCGTCGCCGTCGAGGAGGGGGCGACCATCCTCGTGCTCTCCGACCGCGCCTGCGGTCCCGACCACGTGCCCATCCCCTCCCTGCTGGCCACCGCGGCGGTCCACCACGGGCTGGTGCGCGCCGGGACGCGGCTGCGCACCGGGCTGGTTGTCGAGTCGGGCGAGCCGCGCGAGGTCCACCACCTGGCCTGCCTGATCGGCTTCGGGGCCAACGCGGTGAACCCCCACCTGATGCTCGAGTCCGTCGGGGAGCTGCTCGAGGAGCCCGACCCGGCGCCGCTGGGTGGACGGATCGTCAACGGGACGCCCGAGCGTCCCACGGTCGAGGAGGCCGAGAAGGCGGTGGTGCGGGCCCTGGAGCTCGGGCTGCTCAAGGTCATCTCCAAGCTGGGGATCTCCACCATCCGCTCCTACTGCGGCGCCCAGGCCTTCGAGGCCGTCGGCCTGGACGCCGAGCTGGTCGATGCCTGGTTCGCCGACACGGCCTCCCGCCTGGGCGGGGTGGGCCTCGACGTGCTGGCCGGCGAGGCCCTCGCCCGCCACGCGCGCGCATGGCCCCAGCCGGGATGGGATCTCCTGCCCGTCGGCGGCGTCTATGCCTGGCGGCGCGACGGCGAGCGCCACGGCTGGAACCCAGCCACCGTGACCCTGCTCCAGGACGCGGTCGGAGAGGGTGGCAAGGAGGCCTACGCGGCCTTCAGCCGCCGGGTGCGCGAGGACGCCCGCGGGATCACGCTGCGGGGCCTGCTGGCGCTGTCCGACGATGTCGAGCCCGTCGCGCTCGACGAGGTCGAGCCCGCGAGCGCCATCGTCAGGCGCTTCTCCACCGGCGGGATGAGCCTGGGCTCGCTGTCGCCCGAGGCCCACGAGACGCTGGCCATCGCCATGAACCGCCTGGGAGGTCGCTCGAACACCGGAGAGGGCGGTGAGGACCCGCGGCGCCACCTCCCCGATCCCAACGGGGACCTCCGGCGCTCGTCGATCAAGCAGGTGGCCTCCGCGCGCTTCGGGATCACCGTCGGCCTTCTCATGGAGGCAGACCAGCTGCAGATCAAGATCTCCCAGGGCTCCAAGCCGGGGGAGGGTGGCCAGCTGCCCGGATCCAAGGTGGATGACTACATCGCCAGGCTGCGCTTCGCCACGCCCGGGGTGGAGCTCATCTCGCCCCCGCCCCATCACGACATCTACTCCATCGAGGACCTCAAGCAGCTCATCCACGACCTGCGCTGCGCGAACCCCTCGGCCGAGGTGTCGGTCAAGCTGGCCGCCGAGGTCGGCGTGGGCACGGTCGCCGCCGGCGTGGTCAAGGCGGGCGCCGACCACATCACGGTGGCCGGCCACGACGGCGGCACGGGCGCCTCGCCGCTGTCGTCCATCCAGTCGGCCGGGGTTCCCTGGGAGCTGGGGGTGGCCGAGACCCAGCAGATCCTGGTCGCCCAGGGACTGCGTGGCCGCGTGCGTCTGCAGACCGACGGCCAGATGCGCACGGGATGGGATGTGGTGGTCGCGGGGCTGCTGGGCGCCGAGGAGATGGCCTTCTCCACCGCCCCGATGATCGCCACGGGCTGCATCATGATGCGCGTCTGCCACCTCAACACCTGCCCGGTGGGCATCGCCACGCAGGACCCCGAGCTGCGCCGGCGCTTTGCCGGGACCCCCGAGCACGTGGTGACCTACTTCCTGCACGTGGCCGAGGAGGTGCGCGGCCTCATGGCGGGTCTGGGGGTGCGACGGTTCGACGACCTAGTGGGGCGCGTCGAGCTCCTAGGGCGCGATCGGTCGGTTCGCGCGGCCAAGGCACGGCGCATCGACCTGGCCGCGCTGCTGGCCCCGCCCCAGGCGCCGCCCGACGCGCCGCGCCGGCGCGTGGAGGACCCCCGCCCGCAGGCCACGGACACGCTCGACCACGCGCTGATCGCCGATGCCAGCGCGGCGCTCGAGCGCGGCGAGCCGGTGCGCCTGGAGCGCCCGGTGCGCAACGTCGACCGCACAGTGGGCGGGCTGCTCTCCCACGCGGTGACCCGGGCCCACGGCGACGAGGGACTCGCCGAGGGCACGATCGACGTGGCCCTGCACGGGTCGGCGGGGCAGTCCCTGGGAGCGTGGCTGGCGCCCGGCGTGACCCTGACCCTGCGCGGCGAGACCAACGACTACGCGGGCAAGGGCCTGTCGGGTGGCGTCCTGGTGGTGCGCCCCTTCGACCGCGCGCCCGGGCGCGCCGAGGAGCAGGTGATCGCCGGCAACACCCTTCTGTACGGCGCCACGGCCGGGCGCGCCTTCTTCCGCGGGCGTGTCGGCGAGCGCTTCGCCGTCCGCAACTCGGGAGCGTGCGCGGTGGTGGAGGGCGTGGGCGACCACGGGTGTGAGTACATGACCGGGGGGCGGGTCGCGGTGCTGGGGGCGACGGGGCGCAACTTCGCCGCCGGCATGAGCGGGGGGGTGGCCTACGTGCTCGACGAGGACGGCCGCTTTCCCGAGCGCTGCAACGGCGACCTCGTCGACCTCGATGCGCTGGACGGCGACGACCTCGGGACGCTGGGCGACCTGGTGGCCGAGCACGCCCGGCGCACCTGCTCTCCGGTGGCCGGGCGCGTCCTCGACCGCTGGGAGGAGCTGGTGCCCTCCTGGGTGAAGGTCATGCCGCGCGACCTCAAGCGCGTCGTACGCGAGATGGCTCGCGAGCGCGAGGAGGAGCGGCCCACCGCGGCCGTGGGGGGCTGACCGTGGGCGACGCACGCGGCTTTCTGGAGATCGAGCGTTGTGAGCAGCCCGACCGGCCTCCGCGCGAGCGCACCGCCGACCACGCCGACATCCACGGCCGCCTGCCCGCCGCGCAGCTGCGCGGCCAGGGCGCCCGCTGCATGGACTGCGGGATTCCCTTCTGCCTGGACGCCTGCCCGCTGGGCAACCTCATCCCCGACTGGAACGACCTCGTCCACCGCGACCGCTGGCGCCAGGCCATCGATCAGCTGCACGCCACCAACCCCTTCCCCGAGCTGACCGGCCTCATCTGCCCGGCCCCCTGCGAGTCGGCGTGCGTGCTGGAGATCAACGACGAGCCGGTGACCATCAAGCAGATCGAGCTGGCCATCGCCGAGCGGGCGTGGGCGGAGGGCTGGATCGTTCCCCGCCCTCCGCAGCGGCGCACCGGGCGCAGCGTCGCGGTGATCGGCTCGGGACCCGCGGGGATGGCCGTGGCCTCCGAGCTCAACCAGGCCGGCCACCAGGTCACCGTGTACGAGCGCGACGAGGCGCCGGGCGGCCTCAACCGCTTCGGGGTGCCCGACCAGAAGCTGCCCAAGGAGGTGATCGACCGGCGCATCGCGCTCATGGAGGCCGAGGGGGTCGTCGTTCACTGCGGCGTCGACGTCGGCGCCGACATCGATCCGCAGCAGCTGCGCGGCTCGCACGACGCGCTGGTGATCGCGACGGGCGCGCGGGTGGAGCGCGAGCTCGACGTGCCCGGTAGCGGCCTGCGGGGGGTCCATCACGCCATGGAGTACCTCTACGCGCGCAACCGCGCGGTCGCGGCGGGGCGCACCGGGGAGTGTCCTCCGCCGACTGCGACGGGGCGCACCGTGGTGGTCATCGGCGCCGGGGACACCAGCGCGGACTGCATGAGCAACGCCCTGCGCGAGGGCGCGCGCAGCGTCGTGCAGCTCGACACCTACCCCGCGCCGGCCGGGACGCGCCCGCGGGAGATCGCCGGCTGGCCCCGCTCGCCGCGGCGATCGCCCACCCACTACGCCCTCGACGAGGGCGGCCGGCGGGAGTCGGCGCTGCGGGTGACCGCGCTGCACGGCCGCGACGGCCACGTCCGCGCCGTCGAAGGGACGGAGGTCGAGCCGCCGCCGAGCAGGCGGGCGATCCCCGGCACCGGGTTCACCCGCGAGGCCGACCTGGTGCTCGTGGCCATCGGGTTCACCGGGCCCCAGCCCGCCCTGCTCGACGCGCTGGGCGTGGAGCGCGACGAACCGGGCAGGGTCCGCGCCACCGAGCACGCCACCACCGCGCCGGGCGTCTTCGTGGCCGGTGACGCGCAGGTCGGCCCGAGCCTCACCGTCACCGCCCTCAACGAGGGCCTGCGCTGCGCGCGCGCCGTCGACCACTGGCTGGGCGCCCGCAGCGGGTGACCCGGCGGCCGCGGTACGAGAAGGGCCATCTGCTCCTTCCCGCCCCGTGCGCTCGGCGAGCGGCCGATGAGTTTCTCCCACGCCGCCCGTCATAGGGATCAAGCTATCGGGATGGAGGACCGCTTGACGACCACCATGCAGGGCGCGGGTGCCGCCGAGAACCTCAGGGTCTGGCGGCTCACCGAGCGCGACGAGGGGGACCGCGCGACGGCCGGGACCGCGACGCTGGAACTCGCGGAGGAGTTCTGATGGCGCTGGCCGTCGAGGCCACCGGCCTGACCAAGGCCTTCGGGGCAATCCAGGCCGTCGACGGCGTCGACCTCGCCGTGCGCAGCGGAACCGTGTACGGCGTGCTGGGGCCCAACGGAGCCGGCAAGACGACGACGATCCGGATGCTGGCGACGCTGCTAAGCCCAGACGCGGGCTCGGCGCGGGTGCTGGGCCACGACATCGTTGCCGAGGCCGACGCGGTCCGCAGCCGCGTGAGCCTCACGGGCCAGCTCGCGTCGGTCGACGAGGACCTGACCGGCCGCGAGAACCTGATCCTGCTGGGACGG
>DASZCY010000236.1:0-5192 GCA_035942615.1 Solirubrobacteraceae bacterium
CGGCCGGACGTCGTCTGCCTCCAGGAGACCAAGTGCGGCGACGCGGCGTTCACCGAGCTGCTCGGGGACGAGCTCGCCGAGCGTGGCTACGAGGTCGCGGTGCACGGCGAGGCGACGTGGAACGGCGTGGCGATCCTCTCCCGGGTCGGGCTGGAGGACGTGACTGCGGGGCTCACCGGCGCGCCGGGCTTCCCGCATCCGGAGGCCCGTGCGGTGTCCGCGGTGTGCGATGGGGTCCGGGTCTTCTCGATCTACGTGCCCAACGGGCGCACGCCGGACTCCGAGCACTACCGCTACAAGCTCGAGTGGCTGGGCGCACTGCGCGAGGTCGTTGCCGCCGACCCGGCCTCGACGGTGGTGTGCGGGGACGCGAATATCGCGCCGACCGACGAGGACGTCTTCGACCCGGAGGCCTACGTAGGCCAGACCCACGTCACGCCGCCCGAGCGCCAGGCGCTCGCGGAGCTCCAGGCGCTGGGCCTGCGCGACGTCGTGCGCGAGCGCTGGCCGAACCAGCGGGTGTTCACCTACTGGGACTACCGCGCCGGAATGTTCCACCAGGACCTCGGCATGCGGATCGATCTCATCCTCGCCGGCGCACAGATCGCCGGCCGCGTGCAGGCCGCGTGGGTGGACCGCCAGGCCCGCAAGGGCAAGGGCCCCAGCGACCACGCGCCCGTGATCGTCGACCTCGACGAGGCGCCCGACGGCGACATCGGGCCGGTCGTCCCGCCGCCCTCCGCGCCGGTGACCAAGCGGGGCGCCAAGCGGCTCCCGCAGGCCCCGTAGCCCGCGCCGCTATCGCGGCCGGTCGCGGTCGCGGTCGCGGTCGCGCGAGGGCTGCACGCGCTTGGGCTCGCCGGGCATCTTCGGATAGTCGGGCGGATAGGGCATATCGGCCTCGCCGCCGGCGGCGTCGCGCTCGTAGAGCTCGAGCAGCGGCTCCAGGGAATACGCGGTGTCGTCGATGGCGGCGTGGCGATCGCCCAGCTGCTCGAAGCGTGCGGGCATGGTGGCCACCGTGAAGTCCTCCGGCGCGCACGTCCGCAGCTCCTCCCACGTGACCGGAGCGGAGACCGGCGCCCCCGGCTTGGGTCGCACGCTGTAGGCCGAGGCGATCGTTCGGTCGCGGGCGTTCTGGTTGTAGTCGACGAAGATGCACTCGCCGCGCTGCTCCTTCCACCACTTGGTCGTCACCTGGCCGGGCAGGCGTCGCTCCAGCTCGCGCCCGAAGGCGATCGCGGCGTGACGGACGTCGGTGAACGTCCAGCGCGGCTCGATCCGGATGTAGATGTGCACGCCTCGGCCGCCGGAGGTCTTGGGGAAGGCTGTGTAGCCCAGCTCCTCCAGCAGCGCCCGCGCCTCGCCGGCGACGCGCACCGCGTCGGCGAAGTCCGTGCCGGGTTGGGGGTCGAGGTCGAGGCGCAGCTCGTCGGGGTGGTCGACGTCGTCGCTGCGCACCGGCCAGGGGTGGAACGTCAGCGTGCCCATCTGCGCCGCCCAGCCGACGACCGCCACCTCCGTGGGGCACACCTCGTCGGCGTGGCGGCCGGAGGGGAACGCGATCCGCGCAGTCTGCACGTAGTCCGGCGCGCCCTTGGGCACACGCTTCTGGAAGAAGGCGTCGCCCCCGCCCTTCTCGCGCGTCGAGAGCACGATCCCCGGGTGGACGCCCTTGGGCCAGCGCTCCAGCGTCGTCGGGCGCCGGTGCAGCGCGCGCATGATCCCGTCGGCCACGGCGAGGTAGTACCGCACGATGTCGAGCTTGGTGAGTTCCTCCGTGCGCTCGGTGGCGGGGAAGATCACGCGGTCGGGGCTGGAGACCCGCACCTCGCGCCCGCCGGCGTCGACAATCTCGGCCTCGGACGTCGCCATGGCCATGGTGTTCTACGCCAACGCTGGAGTTCCGCCCGTGACGCGGTCAGGCCCGTCCCGCAGCCTCCAGGATCTCCTGGGCGCGCACGGCGGGGGCCAGACCGTCGCTGGGCAGCCGCCGGGCGCGGACCCGGGCGGCAAACGCGCGCAGGGCGTCGCCCGCGTCCGGCGGCGCACCCACCCAGCGCTCGGGCGTCCCGGTTCCGTCGTCCAACTCGAGCACGCCATCGCGCAGCGTCGCCGTGGCCCGCGATCCGGTCACGACCAACTGCAGACCGCCCGGTCGCGTCGCCCAGCTCGCCGTGAGCGTCAGCGGCGCGCCGGCCCAGCGGCCCAGCGCGATGCCGCCCACCTCACTGGCGCCGGTGGTGGCATCGAGCGCCACCCCCGCGAGCACCGGCTCCTCGCGCCCCGGGAGCGCGGCCAGCGCGTCGACGAGGTGCAGCCCGAGGTCGAGGAACGCGCCCCCGCCGGCCCGGCGGCGGTCGGCCATCCAGGCGCTCGGGCCCCGGAACCAGCCGTCGAGCGCGCCCGCGTGCGCGAGCGTGGCGGCGATCCCGGCGATCCGCCCGAGCGTGCGCTCGCGCAGCACCGCACCCAAGCGTTCCAGCGCGGGCAGCTCGCGCAGGAACAGCGCCGCCTGGGCCGGCGTCCGGGAGCGTGAGATCTCGCGGGCGACCTCACGCGCCTCGCGGGCCGAGGGTGCGAGCGGCTTCTCGACGAGCACCGGGCGCCCGGCGCGGGCGGCCTCGACGCAGAGCGCCGGTCGCCGGTCGGTCGGTGCGCACACCACCGCGACGTCGGCGCGGCGGATCGCAGTCACGGCGCGCAAGGTCCTTGCGCCGTCGGCGACGACCGGGACGGCCGAGGGGTCCTCGTCCCAGATCGCGGCCAGCCGCAGGTCGGGCTCCGAGGCGATCACGCCGAGCACGTCGGCGACATGGGGATGTGCGCAGCCCAGGAGCGCGACGTCGATCGGCATCGGAGGCAAGGGTGACACGCCGGACCGCGACGGCTCGCGAGCGTGGCGTGCCGCGCGGCGGCTCAGTGCCCGCGCCGCACGACGTGGCCTGCCGCAGAGGCTGGTACGGTGAAAGTATGACCGTGGAGAAGGTGACCGTGAGCCTGGACCCGGCCATCGCTGAGCGGGCCAGAGAGGACGTCGAGGCGGGGCGAGCCAGATCGCTCAGCGCATGGCTCAACGAGGCCGCCCGGGCGCGTGTGGAGCAGGCGGACCTGGGCGCCGTTCTCGCGCAGTTGCTCGAGGAGACGGGGGGTCCGCTGACCGAGGCTGAGTTGCGGGAGGGGGAGGCTCGTCTGGCTGGCGCCGATCGGCGGTGACGCTGGTGCTCGACACCGGCGCCCTGATCGCCGTGGAGTGGGCGCAGCGATCGACGCTGGCGGTCATCGAGGCGGCCAGACGGCAGCAGCGGGAGATCGTCGTACCGGCGGGAGTGGTTGCGCAGGCGTGGCGCGGCGGGCCCCGTCAGGCCCGGCTGGCACGGTTCCTCGGTGCCCGGGGAGCCACTGTGGAGGCGCTCACCGAGGCGGGCGCCAGAGCGGCCGGTGCCGTCTGCGGCCTGGCGGGCACGGCGGACGTGGTGGATGCCTCGGTCGTCGTCGCCGCCCGGCGTCATGGCGCAATCGTGCTCACGTCGGACCGCGCGGATCTCGAGGTCCTGGATCGCGACATCGCCGTCCTTGACTGCTGAGGCCCTACCCGGCGGGCGGGCCGTGCTTCGTCGACCCGGTCGCAAGGACACCGAGGCGGCGAGGGCCTTCTGCGGAGGCCTGTTCGGCTGGGCGTTCGAGGACGTCTGAAGACCAGTCCGCGTTCGTCAAGGACCCCAGGACCGACGGCGTGCGGCTTGTGGCCAACCTCGATCCGCTGAACGGGGTGGCGGGTCTGCGACGTCCGATTAGTTTGCCCGAGCGCGGCGGTCTCAGCCCGATACCGACTGGAAACGACGCAGGAGGCTTCAGACATGACAGCTGGCGGGACCGAGGACCGCAAGCGCTGGATGGCGCTCTACGTGCTGTGCGTGGGCGTGTTGATGATCGTGCTCGACGCGACGATCGTGAACGTCGCGTTGCCCTCGATCCAGGCCGATCTCGGCTTTTCGCAGAGCGATCTCGCCTGGGTGGTCAACGCCTATCTGATCCCGTTCGGCGGTCTCCTGCTGCTCTCAGGGCGCCTCGGCGACCTGGTGGGCCAGCGGCGCGTCTTCTTGATCGGGCTGGCGGTCTTCACCATCGCGTCGCTGCTCTGCGCCGTCGCCAACAGCGAGGGCCTGTTGATCGCGGCGCGCTTCGTCCAGGGCGTCGGTGGCGCGCTGACCTCCGCCGTGATCCTGGGCATGATCGTGACGATGTTCCCGGAGCCGCGCGAGCAGGCCAAGGCGATCGGGGCCTACACCTTCGTCGCGATCGCCGGCGGCTCGATCGGGCTGCTCTTGGGAGGCGTCCTCACCGAGGCGCTCAACTGGCACTGGATCTTCTTCGTCAACCTGCCGGTCGGCGTCGCGACCGGACTCTTCGCGCTGAGGCTCGTGGAGGGCCGGCCGGGGATCGGCCTCGAGCAAGGCGCCGACATCCCCGGCGCGGTGCTCTTGACCGGCGGGCTGATGCTCGGCGTCTACACGATCCTCGAGGCCGGCGAGCAGGGCTGGGGGTCAGCCCAGACGCTCATACTCGGCCCGCTCTCGATCGCCCTGCTGGTGGCGTTCGTCGCCCGCCAGGCACGCATCGAGAACCCGCTGATGCCGCTGCGCCTGTTCCGCTCGCGCAACGTCGCGGGCGCGAACGTGGTCCAGGGGCTGCTGATCGTCGGGATGTTCGGCATGTTCTTCCTGGGCGCCCTCTACCTCCAGGGACTCCTGGGCTACGACGCGCTCGAGGTCGGGCTGGCGTTCCTGCCGACGACGATCGTGATGGGCGCGATGGCGCTCCGCCTGACGGGGAAGCTGAACCTGCGCTACGGCCCCCGGGCCACGCTGATCCCCGCGATCGTCGCGATCGCCGCCGGCCTCGCGCTGTTCGCGCGCACCCCGCTCGACGCGAGCTACGTCGTCGACCTCCTGCCGTCGATGGTCCTGATCGGACTCGGCGCCGGACTGGCCTTCCCGTCGCTGATGACGCTCGCGATGGCGGGCGCCACGTCGCACGACTCGGGGCTGGCCTCCGGTCTCGTCAACCCCAGCGTCCAGGTCGGCGGTGCGATCGGCCTTGCCGTGCTGGCGACGCTCGCCACCGAGCGCACCGAGGGCCTGCTCGGCGACGGCGCGTCGACTGCCGCGGCGCTCAACTCCGGCTACCAC
>DASZCY010000237.1:0-1910 GCA_035942615.1 Solirubrobacteraceae bacterium
TCCCGGTCGAGCTGGCGGACATGCCCGAACGTGAACGAGCGCAGAAGCGTCCCCAGCGTGGACGGCGCGACCACGTCATGGCCGAGGACCTACCGGCCGCGCCGGACGCCACCGCGCGACACGCGCGACTCTCTCACTGAGCCTCAATCCACCGCGTGGGTGGGCCGGTTCCGTCCGGTGGGTGACAAAGAATGACCTCCTGAGCAGGGCTTTTCCAGGCTGTGTCGGCAGCCGGGGCCCGGCGTCAGGAGGTCACCTTCGTGGTGCAGGATGACGGGCTGGTCGGACTGGACGGCGTGCGGGTCAAATTCGACGACGAGCGGGTCGTCTCAGACGCGGGGCTGATGCTCTTGGCGACGCTCGCAGCGCGGCTGGGGATCGAGGAGTGCGCGCAGCGGTTCGTGCGGCTGCGGCCGAAGCTGCCGGGAGCCGGCAGCGCGGGTCGCAAGGTGATGAGTCTGGTGTTCGCGATGGCGCTGGGGGCTGACAGCATCGATGACTGCGACGTGCTGCGGTCGGGCCGCACGCGCCGGCTGCTCGGTGGCTGGGTCGCGGCGCCGTCGACGCTGGGCACGTTCTTGCGCGCGTTCACGTTCGGGCATGTCCGTCAGCTGGACCGGCTGCTGGGTGAGGCGCTCACGCGCGCGTGGCAGGCCGGCGCCGGGCCGGGCGACGGGCGGCTGGTGATCGATGTCGACAGCTTCGTAGGCGAGGTCTGCGGCCGGCTCAAGCAGGGCGCCGCCTACGGCTACACGAAGCTGTTTGGCTATCACCCGATCCTCGCCACCCGGGCGGACACGCGCGAAACGCTGCACATCCGCCTGCGCAGGGGATCGGCGAACACGCAGAAGGGGATGCTGCGCTTCACAGACGAGCTGATCGCGCGCGTCAACCGCGCCGGCGCGAGCGGCGTCAAGCTGCTCAGGGCCGACTCGGGGTTCTGGAACACCAAGGTCTTCGAGCGCCTCGAGCAGGCCGGCTGGCAGTACTCGATCGGCGTGCGGATAATCAAGACCGTCCGTGCCGCCGTGGAAGCGATCCCCCAAGACGCCTGGACGAAGATCGACTATCCCGACGACGGGGAGGCACAGAGCGCCGAGACCGTCTACGGCGGCCGCAGGTTGATCGTCAGGCGCACCCGTCTGCTCGGCGCCCAAGCCGAACTGTGGCCCGACTGGCGCCACTTCTGCTTCATCACCAACCGCGACGAGGAGATCACCCTGGTCGAGGCCGAGCACCGCGACCACGCCGTCGTCGAGCAGGTCATCGCAGACCTCAAAGACCAGGCATTGGCGCACTTCCCGTCCGGGCACTTCCACGCCAACGGCGCCTGGACCGTGCTCGCCGCGCTCACGCACAACCTGCTGCGCTGGACCGAACTGCTTGGCCTCCCCGCCACGGTCGTGCGCGCCGCGCGCACGGTCCGCCGGCGGCTGCTCGCACTCCCCGGCCGCCTCACCCGCCACGGCCGACGCTGGACACTGCACCTGCCCGCCCGCTGGCCCTGGCAAGGCGACTTCGAGGCCGCTCTCGCGCGCATCCGAGCGCTCCCGGCCGCCGCCTGACGCGCCACCAACCCGCCGCGACCACCAACAGACCGTCCCGCCAGCCCGGCGCGATCAGCGCTGCCCGCCAGCACGCCCAAGACGGCTCCGCGGGGCCGCCGAGGCCGCTTCATCGACCCGACACAGCCCACCGCCTCGGCCCGACCATCTCAAACGCCCCGCCGTCTCACCGATCACCCCGCCGCCGCACCGGTGCGGTGGATCCGGGCTAAGTCCTCGCGCCTGGCGCTATGCCGCCTTGGCCGCTTGGCAGTCGTGACCAGTCACAGGGCAGCGAAATGCCGAACTCGGTGAGGTCGACGGTGAGGACGCTCGTTCCACCCGCAGCGGTGTGACGAGCGCGGC
>DASZCY010000238.1:0-7459 GCA_035942615.1 Solirubrobacteraceae bacterium
TCAGCCCGGCAGCACCCAGAAGGCCACGACGGCGTACTGCAGGGCGGCGGCGGCGACCACGAGCACGTGGAAGACCTCGTGGTAGCCGAAGACGGTGGGCGAGGGGTCGGGGCGCCGCGCCGCGTAGACGACCGCGCCCACCACGTACAGCAGGCTGCCCAGAGCCACCAGGGCCAGGGCCACGGGGCCGAGCTCGCCGACCAGCTCGGGGAAGGTCACGACGCTGACCAGACCCAGCACCACGTAGAGCACGGTGGACAGCCATTTGGGCGCGTCGATCCAGGCCAGCTTGAAGACCATCCCGCCGGCAGCGCCCGCCCACATGGCGATGAGGATCGCGGAGGCCAGTGCACCGTCGAGGACCAGCAGCGCGAACGGCGTGTAGGAGCCCGCGATCAGCACGAAGATCATCGCGTGGTCGGCGCGGCGCATCCACGCGCGCACGCCCGCGCGGGTCCAGGTGATGCGGTGGTACAGGGCGCTGACGCCCAGCAGCCCCGCGACGCTCACCGCGTACACGCAGGCGGCGAATGTCGCCTCGCCGCCCGGCGCGGTGAGCACGAGCGCGATGCCCAGCGCGCAGGCGACCATGAAGGCCCACTGGTGGACCACGCCGCGCAGCCGGGGCTTGGCCAGCAGGGGTTCGTGTGTTGGCCCGACCATCCGCGGACAAGATAATGGCCCTGATGGCCTCCGCCTCGCCTGACTTCTACCTCTCGGAGGAGAGCATCGACGCGCGCACGCACGTGATCAACGTCCGCGGGGAGATCCACGTCTCGACGGCCCCGGCGTTCTCGGAGTGCCTCACCGCGGCGCTCGCCGACGGCAAGACCGCCGTGGTCCTTGACCTCAGCGAGGTCGAGTTCATCGACTCCACCGGGCTGAGCGTGCTGCTCAACGGCCTGCGCCGGGTGATCCGCCGCCATGGATCGCTGGCCCTGGTGTGCTCCAACCCGACGGTGCTGCGCCTCTTTCACATCACCCGCCTGGACGGCACCTTCGACATCCACCCCGCCCGCGAACCGGCCCTCGCGCGCGTTCGCGCTCAGGACGCCGGCGGCGGGGCGAGCTCCGACGGCGCCCCGTAGGGGGCCAGCACCGCGGGCAGCGCCACGCCGCCGTCCTCGCGCTGGCCGTTCTCCAACAGCGCCAGGATGGTGCGCCCGACCGCGACCGCGGTGCCGTTGAGGGTGTGCACCTCGCGGGGGCGCCCGCGCTCGTCGCGGGCACGCACCTTCAGGCGCCGCGCCTGGAAGTCGGTGGTGTTGGAGCACGAGGTCAGCTCGCGGTAGCGACCCTGCGAGGGGATCCAGGCCTCGCAGTCGTACTTCTTGGCCGCGCTGGGGCCCAGGTCGTCCACCGCGATGTTCACCACGCGGTAGGGGAGTTCGAGGTCGCCCAGCACCTCCTCCTCGATGGCCAGGATCCGCTCGTGCTCGTCGCCCGAGGCGGCGGGCGCGACGAAGCTGAACATCTCGACCTTGTCGAACTGATGCACGCGAAACAGGCCGCGGGTGTCGCGCCCGGCCGCGCCCGCCTCGCGACGGAAGCAGGGCGAGAAGCCCGCGTAGCGGCGCGGAAGCGCGTCGCCGTCGAGCACCTCGTCGGCGTGCAGGGAGGCCAGGGCCACCTCGCTGGTGCCGATGAGAAACAGCGGATCATCGGCCAGGCGGTAGATCTGCTGCTCGGTGTCGGGCAGGAACCCCGTTCCGCGCAGCGCCCCCTCGCGCACGAGCACCGGGGGGATCACCGCCTCGAAGCCATGGCCGCGCAGCTTCTCCAGCGCCCAGCGCACCAGCGCGAGCTCGAGGAAGACGAGCTCTCCGCGCAGGTAGGCGAAGCGGGTCCCCGACACCTTGGCCGCACGCTCCATGTCGATGCGCTCACCGGCCAGGTCGAGGTGGTCGCGGGCGCCCTCGGTCGCCACCCGCGCCGGGCCGACCTCGCGCACCACCGCGTCGGCGTCGGCGGCCGAGGGGTCGGGCACGTTGGGCAGCGCGGCCAGCGCGGGCTGCAGGGCGGCCTCGACGCGATCAAGCTCATCGCCCAGCGCCTTCTCGCGCTCGCCCACCTCGCGCATCGCCGCGATAGCCTCGGCGGCGTCCTCGCCCGCCTGCCTGGCCCGCCCGATGGCCTGGCCGGCGTCGTTCTTACGCGCGCGCAGGCCCTCGACCTCGGGCAGCAGCGCCCGTCGGCGCCCGTCGAGCTCCAGCACGCGATCCACCGCGCCGGCCAGCGCGGGGTCGCGGCGCGCGAGCGCGGCGCGCACCGCGTCGGGCTCCTCGCGGATGCGACGAAGGTCGAGCACCGCGACCGCGGTGGCGCTACTGCGCGGACTTCCCGGCGTACTTGGACACGAATTGTGCCAGCCGCTCGGCCTCGGGGCCGGTGACGATGTTCTCGGGCATGATGGCCCCCGAAAAGCCGCCGTTGCGGATCGCGTAGAGGACGGCCTCCCGGCTCTCCGGGCGATCGTTGAAGCTCGGGCCGTCCACGCGCTCGCGGTCGTTGATGTCGGTGGCCGACCCCTCGGCGCCCGCGATCGCGAACGTGTGACACATGCCGCAGTTGCGATTGAACATCAGCGCGGTTTCGTAGTCGGGGCTGCTCTCGGCCAGCGTGACGCCCTCCTCCCCGCAGCCGGCGACCAGCGCGGCAGCGCAGAGTGCGCCCGCGAGGGCGGGCAGGCGGAGAGGGCGAGTGGAACCCGGCATGGGTGGGCGCGGACGATACGCCACCATGGAGCACCGATGCGCCTCCGTCCCGCCATGATCGGCCTGCTGGTCGCGCTGGCGCTCGCCTTGGCGCTAGCGCTCGGCCTGCCCACCCTGGGCGGTGAGGCGGCCGTGCGCATCGAGCGTCCCGCGGTGCGCTTCACGCTGGACGAGTACACCGTCTCTCCCCAGCGGGTCAGCGTGCGCCCGGGACGCATCAAGCTCGTCGTGCGAAACCGCGGCGAGCTGTTCCACAACCTGCGCGTGGAGACCGTCCCCGACGAGCTCCAGGAGCGCGGGGAGCTCCTGGGCGGGACGAGATCGGCCCAGCCCTCGGAGCAGGTGACCGCCAAGCTCCAGCTCAAGCCCGGCACCTACCGGATCCTGTGCACGATGGCCAACCACGAGGCGCTGGGCATGTACGGCACCCTCGTCGTCGAGGGCGAGCCGCTGAGGTGAGCGACGCGACGGCCGCCGAGGCCCAGCGGCGGCGCTTTCGCGAGGTCATCGGGCGCTTTGCCACCGGCGTCACGGTGGTGACCACCACGGGCCCCGCGGGGCTGACCACCAACGCGGTGGCCAGCCTCTCGCTGGAGCCGGTCCTGCTGCTGGCCTGCTTCGACGCGGCCTCGCGCACGCTGGGCGCGGTTCGCGCGAGCGGGCGCTTCGCGGTCAACGTCCTGGCCGCGGGACAGGACGACATCGCACGGCGCTTCGCCACCAAGAGCGAGGACAAGTTCGCCGGCGTGCCCCACGCAGAGCGCCACGGCGTGCCCGTCCTCGACGATGCGCTGGCCTGGCTGGCCTGCGAGGTGCGCGCGCTGCACTCGGGGGGCGACCATGTGATCGGCGTGGGCGAGGTGGTGGCCATGGACGATCGCCCGGGCGACCCCCTGCTCTTTCTGGGCGGGCGCTACGCGGAGATCGCCGCTGCGCGGCAGGGGCCCGAGGCCACCGAGATGGGGCCCGCCCAGCGCGCGGTGGAGGGCGGCCCCCCGCAGGTCGGCCCGCTCACGCCACCATCGCCGCGCGCAGGCTGAGAAAGGCGACCACCAGCGCGGCCGCGGTCATGACCCCCAGCTCGCGGCGCACGATCTCCAGCACCACGGAGCGCTGCTCGCGCTCGGGGCGGCCGCGCAGGGCCTGCGCGTCGGCCAGCCCGCGGCGCTCGAGCACCTGCTCGGCGGCCAGCAGGCGCAACTGCTCGGCCAGCACGCCGATGAGCACGGGCAGCAGCGCATAGAGCCAGAAGAGGCCCTCGCGCGGCTCGTAGCCGGTCAGCGCGAGGACCGCAGCGACGATCCCCTGCACCCCCGCGGCGGCCTGTCCGGTGCGCAGGGCGGGCCACAGGGCATCGGTCGGGGCCACGCGATACCAGCGCCAGGCGCCCATCAGACCGACACCGAGGTTCAGGGCCGCGCACGCGAGGGCAGCTATCACGGCGGCAGAACTCACGCGCGCTAAGTATCACCGCCCTGGAGGCGCGTGCTAGAACACTCTGCGACGTCATGCTCGAGAGCTACCTCCCCGCCCTGGTCATCCTCCTCTTCGGGCTCGTGGTCGGCGGCACCTTCGCCGTGCTCAACCGCGTGCTGGGACCCAAGCGCGTGCGCCGGCGGGCGACGCGGGAGGCCTACGAGTGTGGGCTGCCCAGCGAGATGCAGCAGTCCTTCCGCTTCGGGATCAGCTTCTACCTGATCGCCATGCTGTTCATCCTCTTCGACATCGAGGTCATCCTCGTGTATCCCGTGGCGCTGCTGCTGAAGGAAGTCGGGGTCGCCGCGCTCATCAAGATCATCATCTTCGTCGCGCTGCTGGCGGTGGCCTTCATCCACCAGTGGCGCAGGGGGGCCCTGGAATGGAAGTGATCCGTCAGTCCATCGCTGACCCATCCGACCTGCGCGTCCGCCAGCTGCGCGCGCGCGACATGATGCGCGGTGACCTGGAGGGCGAGGAACTCGACAAGTACGTCGAGGAGCGCGTGCTCACCACCACCCTGGAGAAGGCCTTCAACTGGGCGCGCTCCAACTCGCTGTTTCCGGCCACCTTCGGGCTGGCCTGCTGTGCCATCGAGATGATGTCCATCGTGGCCTCGCGCGTGGACGCCGCGCGCTTTGGCTTCGAGGCCTTCCGGGCCACCCCGCGCCAGGCCGACATGCTGATCCTCAGCGGGCGCATATCGATCAAGATGGCTCCCGCCGTGCGGCGCATCTACGACCAGATGCTCGAGCCCAAGTGGGCCATTGCCATGGGCGCCTGCAGCTCGTCCATGGGGGTGTTCAACAACTACGCGATCGTGCCCGCCGACAAGTTCATGCCCGTCGACGTGCATGTGCCCGGATGCCCGCCGCGCCCCGAGTCGCTCATGCACGGGGTGCTCAAGCTGCGCCAGATGGTCAAGGACGACCCCGACATGGGCTGGCGCAAGCGCTACGCCGCGCACGGCACCGAGGAGCTGCTGCGCGACCGCGATGCCACGACCGACCCGGCGGTCAACGTCTTCCAGCCCGGGGACACCGCCGGTGCCTGACGCCACGGGCCTGGAGCTGCTGGCCCACGAGCTGGGCGAGGCGCACGCGGGCAGCGTCCAGGACACCCTCTTCTTCCGCGAGCGGAGCACGATCCTGGTCGACCCCGCCCAGGTGCGCGTCACGCTGGCCTTCCTTCGCGAGAAGGGCTATGGCTTCCTGGCCTCGGTGCACGGGGTGGACCACTACCCCCAGGAGCCGCGCCTGGGGATCTGCTACGAGCTGCTGGACATGGAGCGCCTGGACCGCGTGACGGTCAAGCTGCGCGTCCCCGTCGACGCGGCGCGCGTTGCGTCGGTCACGCCCGACTGGCCCACCGCCGACTATCAGGAGCGCGAGATCTTCGACATGTTCGGCGTCGTCTTCGACGGCCATCCGGATCTGCGGCGCATCCTGATGCCCGAGGACTACGAGGGCTTCCCCCAGCGCCGCGACTTCCCCATCGGGGGGGAGCCGGTGCTGTTCACCTTCAACGACGCCCAGGGCACCGACTACACGGCCTGGGGAGACGAGGAGCGGACATGAGCTCGGTGAGCGAGTACCGCAAGCAGGAGGAGTCGGTCACCATGGCCCCGCTCGAGGACCAGGTGGCCGGCCAACTCGATGAGGCCGGCGAGCTCAGCGAGGAGCTGCTGACGCTCAACATGGGCCCCCACCACCCCGCCACCCACGGGGTGCTGCGCCTGCTGATCTCCCTCGACGGCGAGCAGGTGCGCGACGTCAAGCCGATCATCGGCTACGTGCACACCGGCATCGAGAAGACGGCCGAGGACAAGAGCTACTGGAAGGCCATCCCCGTGGTCGAGCGGATGGACTACCTGGCCTACTACTTCAACGCCTACGCCTTCTGCGGGGCCACCGAGGCGCGGCTGGGGGTGGAGGTCCCCAGGCGAGCCCAGTACCTGCGGGTGATCCATCTGGAGCTCAACCGGATCATGAGCCACCTGGTGTGGCTGGGCACGAGCGCGCTGGACCTCGGCGCGATGTCCATGTTCTGGTACGGCTTCCGCGAGAAGGAGACGGTGCTCGACCTCTTCGAGATGTCCTCCGGCCAGCGGATGCACACGCGCTACTTCCAGGTCGGCGGGGTGATCGAGGACATCCCCTCGGGCTTCGAGGCGAAGGTGCGCGAGTTCTGCGCGCTCATGCCCAAGCGGGTGGACCAGTACCGCGACCTCCTGGCCCGCAACGAGATCGTGCTGCGCCGCCTGCGCCACGTCTGCCCGCTGGACGCCGAGACGCTCCTGTCGCACGGGGTCACCGGGCCGCTGCTGCGCGCCGCCGGCAACCCATGGGACCTGCGCAAGGCCATGCCCTACTCCTCCTACGAGGACTTCGACTTCGCCGTCGCGGTGGGCACCGAGGGCGACAACTACGATCGCTTCGCGGTACGCCTGGTCGAGATCAAGGAGTCGGTCAAGATCATCGAGCAGGCGCTGGACGGTCTGCCCGAGGGCCCCTGGATCACGCCCGACCGCAAGGTCGCCCTGCCCCCGCGCCACGAGCTGGCCACCTCCATGGAGGCGGTGATCCACCAGTTCAAGCTGGTCACCGAGGGCTTCCGCGTGCCGCCGGGCGAGGTCTACTTCCCGATCGAGTCCCCGCGCGGGGAGCTGGGCTGCTACGTGCGCTCCGACGGCTCGAGCAAGCCAGCCCGGGTGCACATGCGCGACCCCTCCTTCGTCAACCTGCAGGCCTTCGCGCCCATGTGCCAGGACGCCTACATCGCCGACCTGATCGCCACGCTGGCCATGCTGGACCCTATCCTGGGTGGGATCGACCGATGAGCAAGAAGTTCAAGCGCCTCCCCGCCGAGGACCAGGTGGGGACCAACGGGGGGGCGAGCGTGCCGCGCTTCGGCCACGGCTCACGCGTGCCGGGCTGGGATGAGGCCGTCGACCTGCGCAAGGACCCCGCCGACGTGCCCGACCCCGCCACGGTGCCGGTGCCGGCCGACCTGCGCGCGGAGATCGAGACCCACATGGCCAAGTACCCCGACCACCGCTCGGCGGTCATCGCCGCGCTGGCCGCCGCCCAGCGCCACCACGGCTGGTGCTCGCCCGAGGCCATCGACCAGGTCGCGTGCGTCATGCGCCTCACGCCCGGCTACGTGGTCAGCATCGCGACCTTCTACGACATGCTGGAGAACCAGCCGGTGGGACGCCACAGCATCTACGTGTGCACGAACATCTCGTGCTCGCTGTGCGGGGCGGAGGA
>DASZCY010000239.1:0-2964 GCA_035942615.1 Solirubrobacteraceae bacterium
GGCGAGGGGCCACGGAACTTCGTCGACCTGGGGCTGTGGGACGACCCCTTCGCCTACGACGGGACGTACGAGACCGCGTCGGCCTGGGCGGAGCGGCGCTGGTCCACGCCGGGCGCGGTCATCGACGGCAGGCTGCGGACCACCGACGTCCACCAGGTGAACGCGGGCGTCGAGGAGTACGTGGACCACTCCTTCTACGAGGACTGGACTCGTGGGGGGGCTCCCGGCTCCGGTCACGACGCGTTCGGCAACCGCCAGTCGGCTCACCATCCGGCCAACAAGCAGACGATCCCCCAGCCCGGCGAGAGCGATCCGCGGGGCGCGTACTCCTGGTCGACCGCCGCGCGCTGGAACCGCCGGCCGATGGAGACCGGGGCCTACGCCGGTCTGTGGACGACGGCGATGAGCAACAAGCTGCCCTTCCGCGAGTACATCGAGCCGACCGGACGCGGGCTGCGTTTCGCGATGCCCCAGGCGGAGATGAACGCAGGCGTGATCGAGTGGCGGATTCCCGAGCGTTGGGGTGCGCTGGAGCGCAACCGAGCCCAGGCGTACTCGCTCGCCCACGCGACGCTGGCCGCCTATGAGAACCTGGTCATCGGCCTCGATCTCTTCCGTCGGGGCGGCCCGGACGCCGGCGTCTCGACCTCCTACAAGGTGCCCAAGGACGCTCGCCAGGGAGTCGGCCTGTGGGGCGGCGTGCGCGGCTACCTCAGCCACCACCTGATGCTCGACCGTCAGGTGATCGAGAACTACCAGATCGTCGGACCGTCCACGTTCACGATCTCTCCGCGCGACGCCTCCAACACCCCCGGGCCCTGCGAGGCCGCCGTCATGGCTACGCCGCTGCTCAGCACGGCCAACCGGGGTCGCCACATCGACGTGCTGCGCGCGATCCGCAGCTTGGATCCGTGCGTGACGTGCGCGACGCACTGACCTGCATGGGACGACGGACGGCTCGAAGCTCGCTTGAGACCCTGAGCCTGTGAGAAACCGGCCACGGCCGGTTTCTCACACCGTCCGTCTTCTCGCTCAAGGCTGGCCGAGCACCTGGTAGGGGCGCATCTCGCCTCCGATCCGCCGGGGGAGATAACCGGTGAAGAGCGTGTACGAGTGAACGGTGCCCTCACGCCGCGAGATGCTGCGGAGGACGAGCTCCGAGAGCTCTGCGTCAAGTCTCCAGCGGCCGTCGCGGATGCGCGCGTTGCGCTGCAGCGTCGTGGTCTTGCCGTCGTTCACCCACTCGATCTGCACCCGCACGACGCCGCGCGCGCGGCGCGAGACGGTCCCTTGGGCCTTGAGGCGGCGGTCCTCGATACGCGGACGCTCGAGGTCCAGGTTGGCCCGGCGGGACGCCGCTCGCAGACGCACCGTCTGGGGTCGCGTGTCGCCATCGCCCGGGTAGCGGATCGTCATGATGCCCGTGCCCAGCGCGGCCTGAGCTGCCGGGATGCGCCGGCGGAAGCGCAGTCGTCCGTCGGCGATGTCCTCCGTGAAGCGAAACCGCCGGTCCGCTGCGAAGAACTCGATCCGCGCGTCACCCGACGCTCGACGGGTGATGGGCGCCAGCACATCGAGACGCCGGGCCGCGCGAAGCACGCGAGACCGCACGACCGAGAGCTTCGAGGTGAACTTGTCGTCGCTGCTCGCTGGCGAGGTACCGGCAGGGGCCCCTGGCGTCGGGGCGGACGTCTGCCCGCCCGGGGAACCACTGCCGGCACCTCCCCCGCCCGTGCCGCCGCCGCCGCCGCTGGGCGGAGCCTCCGCCGCGATAGGGGTGCTGTTGCTGCGAAGGACATAGACCCGACCCTGGGCAGGGCCAGCCGACCCGGCGAAGTTCTCCGCCGAGGCGGCGAAATCCAGGAAGCCGTCGCCGTTGGTGTCGCCAAGCGGCACGATCGCGCCGCCGAAGGCGCTCCCAGATTGGCTGTCGGGATCGGAGATCGTCTGCAGAACCTGCTCTGTCCCCGGATTGAACACGTGCACGTCGTTGCGCGCCGAGGCCGTGAAACCCTCGACTCCGATCAGCATCTCGTTGAAGGGCGCGCCGACCGTTGGCACGAGGTCGCCCACGCCCGCACTGCCTCCGCCGAAGGTGCCGGACCTTGCCGGCGTGGGGTCGTCGAGCCGGCTCAAGAGGACAGAACCCGAGCCCGCCCTGAAGTTGCCGTTCATCACGTAGCCGCGTCCTGTCGATATCCCCGCCGGCGTGTTCTGCAACGGCGCCGGCAGATAGACGTCGGGGGCCGTCGTGCTTCCGAGGTCGCCCACCGCAGGCTCATGACTCGAGAGTTGCGAACCGAAGGTGGCACCAGATTGGCGCTCTGGGTGCACGTAGGTGTAGAGGACCGCGCCCGTCGCTCCATCGATCATGTAGGCGGCGCCGGCGTTGGCAAAGCCGGGATCGGGGTCGCTGAGCGGTAGGTCGTTCCCCGGGGCAGGAATGAGGACGTCGGGGAATCCGTCGGGGTTCGGCGTGCTGGCGAGGCGAGGGCACGCTGCGCCGGGGGAGATGGCCGCGGCGGTGCACGTCCCGACGTCGCCGACGGCGGACACGGTGTTGGCGAGTTGCTCGTTGTCGGCCGGCACGCCGCTCGCCCTGTCGCCTTGTGCGTCGGGATTGCGCATCGTGGTGATCGACTGTCCGGGGACCGTGCCGTCGAGGGTGACCGACGGATCGCGCCCGGCGATGTCCTCGCCTCGATAGAGGTAGGCACGGCCGGCCTGCTCGCAGACGGTGCCGGCCGGGGAATTGGCACAGTGCGAGCCCGGCTGAGCCGTCGCGGGGGTCTCTGTCAACTGCGCTGCGCCGATCACGAGGTCCGGGCTGCCCCCGCCGTTGAGAGCGCCGATCGCGACGGCACGCGGAACGGCCGGACAGGCTCCGACGCCGAAGTTGCCTTGGCAGGCGGTCATGCCGGCCGGGTTGAGTGCGGTGCGCCCGAAGCCGGAGCCCCGCAGGAG
>DASZCY010000240.1:0-15757 GCA_035942615.1 Solirubrobacteraceae bacterium
GCGCCCGTCACCGCGGCCACGGGCGCGCCCGCCGACCCGGCCGCCGCACAGCGCCAGGGCGAGGGCTCCCGCCGGGTGCTGGCCCAGCTCGACCGCGACCGCGCCGTGGTCCTGCTCTTCTGGAACGCGCGCTCCAGCGACGACCGCGCGGTGCGCCGCGCCGTCGCCCGGGTGGACCGCCGCGACGGTGACGTGCGCGTGTACGTCGAGCGTCTCGGCGCGCTGGCCGACTACGCCGCGGTGACCAACGGCGTGCGCGTCGAGCAGACCCCCACCACGCTGGTGATCGGCCCCGAGCGCGCGGTGCAGGCCATCCCGGGCTACACCGTGACCAGCGAGCTCGATCAGGCCGTAAGCGACGCCCTGCGGGGAGGAGACCGATGACCATCGATTTCGCCGACGTCCTGCTGGAGGTCCTGGAGCGCAACGCCTCCGACCTGCACATCACCGCCGGCGCCCCGCCCACCGTTCGCGTGCGCGGGCAGCTGGTCGCCCTGGACGGCTTCCCGACCCTGACGCCGACGGACACGCGCGAGCTGGTCTACTCCATCCTCACCAGCGACCAGCGCCAGCGCCTGGAGACCGACTGGCAGCTGGACTTCGCCTACGCGATCCCCGGCCGCGCGCGCTTCCGCGTCAACGCCTACTTCCAGCGCACCGCGCTGAGCGCGGCCTTCCGTCTCATCCCGGTGGAGATCGTGGACATCGACTCCCTGGGGCTGCCCGCCGTGGTCCACGAGTGGGTGCGAAAGCCGCGCGGGCTCATCCTGGTCACCGGACCCACCGGGTCGGGCAAGTCGACGTCGCTGGCCGCGGTGGTCGACGCCATCAACGCCACGCGCGACGACCACATCCTCACCATCGAGGATCCGATCGAGTTCCTGCACGCCCACAAGCGCTGCCTGGTCAACCAGCGCGAGCTGGGCTCCGATGCCTCTACGTTCGCCCTGGGCCTGAAGGCCGCGCTGCGCCAGGACCCCGACGTGATCCTCGTGGGCGAGATGCGCGACATGGAGACGATCGGCACCGCGGTGACCGCCGCGGAGACCGGCCACCTGGTCTTTGCCACGCTGCACACCCAGGACGCGCCCCAGACCATCGATCGCATCATCGACGTCTTCCCGGGTGCCCAGCAGGCCCAGATCCGCACCCAGCTGGCGGTCGCCCTGCAGGGGATCATGACCCAGCAGCTGGTGCCCACCGCGGACGGCAGCGGACGAACCGCGGCCTGCGAGGTGCTCGTGCCCACGCCCGCGGTCAGGAACCTGATCCGCGAGGGCAAGACCCACCAGATCTACTCGGTCATCCAGACCGGCTCGTCGTTCGGCATGCAGACCATGGATAGCGCGCTGGCCGCGCTGGTGCGCCAGCGGACGATCACCCGTTCAATGGCCGAGAGCCGCGCCGCGGTGCCGGCCGAGCTCAAGCGCCTCCTGGGCGAGTCCGGCGGCGCAAGCGGGATGCTCGCCGCGCCGGCGCTGGGCGCCAACGGGGCGGGCGCCTAGGTCATGGCCACCTACGCGTTTCGCGCCATCGACAGCGCCGGGGCGCACGCCCGCGGGGAGGTCGACGCCGACTCCAAGCAGAGCGTCACCGAGCAACTGCGCCAGCGCGGGCTGATCGTCCTCGACATCGCCGACAAGTCCAAGAGCCGCGAGCTCAACTTCGCGCTGTTCGAGCGCGTCAAGGCCTCCGAGCTGACGATCATGAGCCGCCAGCTGTCGACAATGATCTCCTCGGGCCTGTCGATCCTCCGGACGCTGTACGTGCTCGAGGACCAGACCGAGAACAAGAAGCTCAAGGAAACCATGGTCGCGGTGCGCAAGGACGTCGAGGCGGGCCTGCCGCTCTCGGACTCCCTGGCGCGCCACCCCAAGATCTTCGGGCCGCTGTACGTGAGCATGGTGCGCGCGGGAGAGACCGGCGGCATGCTCGAGGCGGCCCTGATGCGCGTGGCCGACCAGCTCGAGGCCGACGACGAGCTTCGGCGCAAGGTCAAGAGCGCGATGGTCTACCCGGCGGTGGTGCTGGGCTTCTCGCTGATCGTGCTCGTGGCCCTGGTGGTCTTCATCGTGCCGGTGTTCGCCGGGGTCTTCAAGGAGTTCGGCGGCGAGCTGCCCTCCATCACCAAGTTCACCCTGTTCCTGTCGAAGTCCATGACGGAGCTGTGGTTCGTCTGGATCGCCGTCGTCGTGGGCGGGTTCGTCGCCTTCGCCAGGTGGCGCAAGAGCGCGTGGGGCAGGCCTCAGTGGGATCGCTTCCGCCTGCGCATCCCCTTCAAGATCGGCGACATCGTCCAGAAGGTCTCACTGGCGCGCTGGTCGCGCACGCTCAGCGCGCTCACCGCGGCCGGTGTACCGATCCTCGAGTCCATCGAGATCACCGGCAGGACGGCGGGCAACACGGTGGTGGAGCGGGCCATGGACGACGTGCTCGACAGCGTCAAGCGCGGCGGCACGATCTCGGGCCCCCTGCGGTCGATCCCCGTCTTCCCCGCGATGGTCACCCAGATGCTCGGCGTGGGCGAGGAGTCGGGCAACCTCGACGGCATGCTCACCAAGGTCGCCGACTTCTACGACTCGGAGGTCGAGGCCGCCGTGAAGGCCCTGACCTCGATCCTCGAGCCGGTGATGATCGTGTTCGTTGGCGCCATCGTCGGCTTTATCGTGATTTCGATGTACATGCCGATGTTCAAGGTCTACGACACGATTGGGTAGGGGCGCTACCCTGCTGGCAGAACGGCCGGGCCCAAGCCCGGCACAGAGCAGTGCCAGCGTCCGCAGTCGTCGCCTCACAGCACCTCCGCGATCGCCGCACGAAACACGTGGAGGAAAGACCCATGCCTACCGGAACCGTGAAGTGGTTCAGCGATGACAAGGGCTTCGGCTTCATCACGCCCGACGAGGGCGGCAAGGACCTGTTCGTCCATCACACCGGCATCAACACCGACGGCTTTCGCAGCCTCGCCGAGGGCGCGCGCGTGAGCTTCGACTCCGAGGCCGGCGACAAGGGCCCCAAGGCCGTCAACGTCACGGCGGCCTGATCGCCGTGGCCAAGTCGATAACGCGCGAGCGCGCCGAGGCCAAGCGCCAGCAGAAGCTCGAGGACGTCGACGAGCAAGTGCGCAGCGGCTCGCTCGTCGTGCGCCAGATGACGGCCGAGGAGCGCGCGAGGTTCGGGCGCCCCTCGGACGCGGCGCCGCGCGCACGCCGCTGAGCTCGGCGCTGATGCCATACGGCCCGTCGCCGACGTAAGGTACCGTCAGCGACATGAGGCCGGTGGTGTTGCGCGCTGGAAACCACTGACGAAACCGCTGCCCTCCTGGCTGAGCTGCGCCGCACGGCGTGCGCGCCGTTCGACGCGAACCCTCCGCCGGCGCCGGGCGTGTACGCGTGGTTCCTCACCGACCCCGAGGCGCTGGCAGACCTGCCCGATCCCGGACGGCGCCCGCTCTACATCGGGTGGTCGAGGGACCTCGCGCGGCGCCTGGCTATCCACATGAGCATCGGCGGGTCGGCGTTCTCCAGCCTGCGCCGCTCGCTCGGCGCCCTGCTGCGCGACGATCTCGACCTGGCCGCCCGCCCGCGTGGGCGGACCGCTCAGGACCTGAACTACCGCTGCTATCGCTTCGACGACGAGGGGGAGGAGCGCCTCTCGGAATGGATGGCCCACCACCTGCGGGTGACCATGGTCGAGCATCCCGACGGCGAGCAGGCCGAGAGCGACCTCATCGCGCTCGCCTGCCCGCCGCTCAACCTCGCCGGCTGGGCCAACCCGCACGGTCCGGCCATCAGATTGCTGCGCCAGGTGTGCGCCGACGAGGCGCGGCTCGGGTTCCCGCGCTGAGCGGGTGTCGCCCCGGTAGGGTGGCGCGTCTGGTGAGGAGCAGACGCTGGGCCCTCTTCCTGGTGACCGTCACCGCCGCGGTCGTAGCGGGCTGTGGGGTGACCACGAGCAGCTTCCGCTGCCAGAACGCCGATTGCCGGATCACCCTCTCCGGCTCGGGGGCCGACGCGGAGCTCGACTCCCAGCGGATCACGATCGTGCTCGACGCCGTCGCCGACGACACGGCCACGCTGGAGGTGGTGGGCGAGCAGGGCGGACCCGACGAGACGGTCGAGCTGGCCGAGGGGGAGAGCGGTGAGGTGCTCGGGGTGGCCCTCACGGTGGAGCGCATCGACGGCGACGAGGTCGTGCTGCGCACGCGCCGGTCCTAGGGAGGGTCGGTTGCACACGCTCGACGAGCTCGAGCGTGACGTAGCTTCGGCTGACCCGGGGTGGTCAAGACCGACCTCGACGCGCTACCGACAGTGGCGCGCTCAGCCGTCATCGAGACGCTTGACCGGATCGCCATCGACCCGCCCGACCCGGCCTGTTCGGTCTGCCAAGCGGATCGTTGCGAACCACTTGAAGCGTCGGACGCGCAGGCGTGAGTCGCCGGCCAGGGTCTTGAGACTTCTTTGCGCGTCCAGGTTCTCCCCCGGCGCAGGCGGCCACGACTCCACGGCTCGCCACAGGCTGAAGGCGGGGACCACGATCGCGTCGGCTGCGCCACTCTCGAGGGCGAGCGCTGCAGCATCGGGTGAGCCGCCCCCGTCCTGGATGGCGGCGATCGGTGCTGGCCAGCGCTGCTGGGCCAGGGCGGCGTTCTTGTCTCCGCCGGTGTTGTACGTTGTGAGCCCACCCGCGGTCGCGAGGTCATTCACGGCGAACTGGTTGACGTGGGCCTGGGAGGTGTCGAGGAAGAAGACGCGCTCCCCTGAGCCCGTCGCGGCGCGGAGATCGGCGTCGAGCGCCGCTCGGCGAGCTGTGGTCTGGCCATGGAGCCTCTGGGCGTCATGGACGAGGAGGGGGAGGTTGGGTGCTATCTCGACGAGGGCCACGAGTCCCACCGCGACACCCGCAGCCATCCAGGTCCGATTGCGCCGGCCAAGCGCCTGCTGGACGGCCAGACCGGCGAGCACGATGAGAGCCAGGCGCGTGACGGCGAACCAGCGATAGCTGGCACGCGTGGAGTCGAGCCCCGGAGCACTGGCGACGGCCGCTCCCCAGGGAAGCTCGACGCTCGCGGCCTGAGCCGGCATGACGGTGGGCGGGTCATAGGGCGCTGCCGCGCGGGTGTCGGCGAGCTTCAGGGAAGGCCCCAGGGCGAGCACGAAGGCGATGCACCCGGCCACGGCCAGCGTCGTCTCGAATCGTGGCCGCGGGCCCGCGATCAGACGTCCTCCGGCCAGAACCAGGCATCCCAGGCCGAGGTAGTTGAACGACCAGCTCGAGCTGTCCCCCCACAGGTCGCTGTGATCGCGGGCAAGCCCCAGGGCGCTCGCGACCGCGAGCGAGTCGGTCGGCAGGAGGAGGGTCACGAGGTCGAGGCCGAAGGCGCGCGAGAAATCGATCGGTTCCGTCGCCCAATCGCTCGGCACCCACGCCCGGAAGAAGCCGACGGCGACAACATTGACCGCCAGAAACCCCGCAAGGCCCAGAAGCCGCCGACGCTCGGGGACCTGCCCTCGCAGAGCCCAACCAAGCCACAGCAGGAAGCTCACCAGACCAGCGGCCACGAACGAGTAGCCGTCGAGGACCAAGGCGAAGGTTCGTGCGGTCGCGAAGGCCACGAGGGCGAGCGCGATGCCGCGTCGTCCTCGACGCTCCAGCGCGTCGATCATCACGAGGTCGACGAGCACATAGGCAGGGAGCAGCGTGAAGCCCTGGAAGGTGCCGCCGAACGCGCGCAGTCCGAGGACGGTGGGAGAGAGCAGAAAGGCCGCGGCGACGACGAGCGCGATCGCGCGTCCGGTCCCGAGGCGGCGCATCAGTCCATAGCCACCGGCCAGCGCGAACGCGCACGAGGCCGCCCCCGCCAGGAGGAACCCTCCGTAGGAGCCGACTCCTGGGAGCTTCATGAAGGCCACGCCCAGGTAGACGAGCGGGCCACTCGAGAGCAACGGGAATCCGACGGGCGCCCCCGTGGTCTGACACGACGAGGTCAGCGCTGCTACTCCCATGCCGTCGAGGCAGCGCATGCTCCCCTCGAGAAGTGCGTTCCAGCTGCCCGAGTTGATCATCCCCGGCACGTAGCCCTGCGCGGTCAGCACGAGGGCGAAGGCCGTGAGCGTCGCGACGGTCCAAAGCGCAGGGATGACGCCGCCCTTGAGGTTCATCCCCTGACCCATCGTCCGGCACGAGCGAGGGCTGAAGCGGATCCGGTGCCGCGCTGATAGCTGACTCGTGGCTGTGCTGGCCCCCCGTTCCCTGAGCCCGCTGTCTGCGGCCCGCCGGAGGCTCGCCGACCATGCGGCGACGATCGTTGCCGCGGCGTCGTGCGTCGCGGTGCTCGCCTGGCTCGGCCTCGGCGGGTTCCACTTCACCGACTACGACTGGGAGGCCTCACCTGCGTTCTGGGCGCTACGCACCGGCGACCTCGGCGCCTTCTTGTCGCTCGCGCCCGCCTACGGCGGCTCGTTCGTCTTGCGGGCGCCGTTCGCGTGGCTGACCGCACTGTGGGGGGGAGGCGAGCTCGCGGTCTATCGGGCGGTCTCGCTACCCGGCCTTGTGGCCTGCGCGC
This sequence comes from Solirubrobacteraceae bacterium, assembly GCA_035942615.1. GTDB lineage: Bacteria > Actinomycetota > Thermoleophilia > Solirubrobacterales > Solirubrobacteraceae > Siliceabacter. The sequence continues at coordinate 6,566 of DASZCY010000240.1, forward strand.
TGGTGGCGGTCGTCGTCGTCGGGCGCATGCAGTCGCTCGCTCGCTCGAGGCTGGATCGCGCCGTCGTCCTCGTGGCTCTCGCCGCGAGCCCGATCGCGCTACGTGCACTGGAGTTCGGCCACGCCGAGGAACTGCTGGGGGGCGCGCTGTGCGTGGCGGCCGTTCTGACCGCACACTCCAGGCCGCTGTTGGCCGGAGTGCTCGTGGGCCTGTCCCGCGGCGGACTGGCCGTCGGCCAACCGGCAGGTCGTCGCCCAGGGCGTGACCAACGCGAGCCGGCCGGTGTTCACCTACAACGCCCCCACGACCAGCCAGATCAGCGCGGTCAACGTCGACCTGTTCGTCGACATGGACCCCCTGCGCCCTCCCGGCGAGACGCGGCTGCAGAGCGGGGCGTTCCTGCGCAACCAGAATCGCACGCCGGTCGCCGCCTTCGTCGCCACCACGGCGGCCGCCGGCAAGGTGACGCTCAACGGATCGCCGTCCTCCGACCCCGAGGGTCAGCCGCTGACCTACGTATGGGTGGCGCGCACCCCGGCGGGCGAGGAGAAGAAGCTCGGGGAGGGCATCACCTGCGAGTGCCCCACGGACGCGGGCGCGTTCCCGACCCTGCGGCTGGCGCCCGGCACCTACACGGTGTGGCTGAGGGTGACCGATCCCGGTGGCCTGGCCGCCACGTCCCCGACCCAGACGGTGGTGATCTCATGATGGACCGCATGACCGAAGAGCACGGCTCGGCGCTCGTCACCGCGCTGCTGCTGACGATGATCATGCTCACCGTGGGCCTGGCCGCCCTGGCCCAGGTCGACACCCAGCAGTGCTCAACGCGCAGGTCTTCGCCCTGTCTCAGCGCTGGCCGGGACCGGGAGCGGGAGCGGGCACCCCGGCGGCCGCACCGTTCGTCTTCGGTCCCTGCACCGAGGCTTCCGACCCGGTGCTCGCTCCGAACTGTCCGAACGCGGCGACCATCCGGAGGCTGTTCACGTCGCCCGACACCGCCGCGGCGACCACCTGGCGCACCGAGGTGCGCGACAATGCCACCACGCCCCCCTTGACGTGCCCGAGCAGCGGCTCGACGCCCAGCGCCTTCTATTCGGACGCCTCGACCGCCGGTCAGCCTCCGTTCGACTGCAACGCGGACGGCCGCGTGTGGGCGCGTGCCGAGGCCACCGTGCGAGGACGCAGGCGCGCGATGATCGCCCTCGTGCAGGCCGAGCGCGAAACGCAGCCGCTGCCGCGCTCGGTGCTGCTGGCCGGCCGGCTCGAAATCGGCACCAACGGCAACAAGCTCCACATCGACGCCCAGGCCGACACGGCGTTGACCACCAACATCGCGGTTCGCTGTACCCCGGCTGCTCTACTGGATCTCTCTCCCCCCTGCCTCAAGGTCGGCCAGGAGACCGGACTGCTGGACAACTTGTGGTCGGCCACCAAGCTGCCCATCCAGCTCAACGGCACCATGCCACAGACCGGCTATCCGCCCGCCCGGGTGCTGTCGCCAGACGCGCTGGAGCGCCTCAGGCGCACGGCCATCACCAACGGCACCTACTTCGAGACCTGCCCCACCGACGCGAGCAAGCTGGCAGGAGCGGTTGTCGACGTGGAGACCTGCAGCCAGACCTACAACTCGACCAGCGTGATCAACACGCCGGAGAGCCCGGGGGCCCTCATCATCGCCGACGGCACGATCACCCTCAAGGGCAACATCACCTACCACGGGATGCTCTACCACGCCAACCTCAGCAATGCCACGGGCATCCTCGTGGATTCAAGATCGATGGCTCCGGGGTTCTGCGAGTCAACGGCAAGGCCTTCGAGGCCCTGCGCTCCTACGGCTCTGCCGGCATCATCCAGAACACCTGGCGCGAGATCCCGGCGGGCGTCCCTGTGGGCGGGCCGGCCCCTTGATGACCGTCTTGACTCGGCAGCTGACCCGTCGGCGCTCAACGCTGGGGTGGCACATGCCGATGAGATGAGCGTGACCGTCACGACTTCGCTCTTCGCCGCCCTCCTGGGCTCCGTGATGGGATCGTTCCTCAACGTGGTCTCCCACCGCCTGCCCCGCCGCGAGTCGCTCGTCCATCCGCCCTCGCGCTGCTCGGGCTGTGGGGCCGACGTCAAGCCCTACGACAACGTGCCGATCTTTTCGTGGCTGATCTTGCGTGGCCGTTGCCGCTCGTGCGCGGCGCCGATCTCGGCGCGCTATCCGCTGGTCGAGGCCGTCACCGCGGGGCTATACGTGGCCTGCGTGGCGCGCTTCGGGCTCGGCCTGGAGGTGATCCTGCCGCTGGTCTTCGTGACGCTGCTGGTGCCCGTGGCGGCGATCGACCTCGAGCACCGGATCATCCCCAACGTGCTGGTGGGACCCGCGGCGGTGGTGGCCGTCGCGGTGGCTGCGCTGCTGCTGGACGACTCCCTGCCCGAGCGGCTCATCGCCGGGGCGGTCGCCGGCGGCTTCCTGCTCATGGCCGCATTGGCCTACCCCGCGGGGATGGGCATGGGCGACGTGAAGCTCGCGGGCGTGATGGGGCTCTTTCTCGGCCGCGCCGTGGGGCCGGCCATCTTTGTCGCGCTGATAGCCGGCACGGTGGTCGGCGTGGCCATTATGGCCCGCCGCGGGGTGGCGCAGGGGCGCAAGACGGCCGTGCCCTTCGGACCCTTCCTGGTGCTCGGCTCGCTCGTCGGCCTCTTCGCCGGCGAGGCGATCGTCGACTGGTACGTGGACAGCTTCGTGGCCTGAGTGGATGCACTCGTGTAACACCTTGGGTGTTACACTCGGAGCATGCCGGCCGCCCACCCGCGCACACCGATCCAGCGTGACCCCGAGGTCGAGCGCGCCCTCGAGCGCACCCGCGCGTGCCTGCCCGCCAGTGACACTCGCTCCACCGCCGCGCACCTGCGTGCGCTCGTGTTGCGGGGGGCCGAACAGGTGGTCCAGGAGGCGGACGATCCTGTCGAGGCCGAGCGCCAACGGCTCATCGAGAAGTACAACATGATCCCCGCCAAGCGGCCGATCCGGTGGGGCGAGCATCTTTTCCCCTGGCTCGACGAGCAGGAGATCGACCCGGACGACCCCACGCCCGCCACCGATGCCCTCAACTGGGCGCGCGGCAAGGACCGGGACTACGGTTGACCGCCTACCTCGACGCATCGGCCGCAGTGAAGCTCTTCCGCGCGGAGACGCAGAGCGGCGCGCTGCGCGATGAGGTGGTGCGGTGGGACCAGCATGCGAGCAGCGAGCTCTTGGCCGTCGAGCTGCGACGCACGGCCCGTCGTGGGGGCGACCCCGAGGAGGTGGCGGTCGTCGAGGAGGTCCTGGCTGCGATTGCCCTGGTGCCGTGGAGTCGCGCCACGGCCGATCGCGCGGGAACCGCCCCGTTCGCGCCACCCTTGCGTTCTCTGGACGCCATCCACCTCGCCACCGCCATGACCCTGCGCGACGACCTCGGCGTGTTCATCGCCTACGACCGCCAGCTCCTCGCCGCGGCGCGCGCCGAGGGACTGGCGATCGCGTCGCCCGGCCAGCTCTGACCGGGCCGTCTCAAGTCGCCCGGGTAGGTGCCGATACCGCACCTGGCGATGCTCGGCTCCCGGCGCAAGTCCACCTCCGTCACCGGCCTCGTGGTCGAGCCCGGCCTATGTCGCGGCCGCACAGGTGAGCGTCAACGGCGCCGTCGCGCTGGAGCGCTGCGCGCACCGTTTGCTGGCCCACGCGCTGGTGCCCGACGGCGAGGTCGCCGACGCCGACGCGCTGGCCCTCGCCGTGCGCGAACTGTTCGAAGGAAGCGACCTCGACCGCCGGGTGCGTGTCGGCGTGGCCTCCCAGCGCGTCGCGGTTCGCACGCTGGACCTGCCGCCGCTGCTCAACGACAAGGACCTCGACGCCGCCGTGCGCTTCCAGGCCGCCGAAGAGCTGCCGCTGCCCATCGACCAGGCCGTGCTCGACTTTCAGCTCGTCGGCGCCGTCGAGACCGCGGCCGGCCCGCGCACCCGCGTGGTCGTCGTGGCCGCCGCGCGAGAGTCGGTGATGCGCCTGCTCACCGCGGTGCGCCGCGCCGGACTCAGGCCCGCGGGCATCGACCTCAGCGCCTTTGCCATGATCCGCGCCCTGCACCGGCCGGAGGGCGCCGAGCCGCTGACCATCCTGTACGTCAACGCGGCGGGCCTGACCACCCTGGCCGTCGCCCGCGCCGGCCAGTGCCTGTTCACGCGTGTCGCCGCCGCCGGCGGCGAGGCGATGGCAAACGTGCTGGCACCCCGCCACGAGCTCTCCCTTGAGCACGCCCGCGGCTGGCTCGAGCATGTCGGCCGCGCCGAGGGGGGCGCTCCGGTGGAGGGCGACGAGCGGATCGTGTCCTCCGCGTGGGCCACGCTCGAGGACGGCGCCCGACGCGTGGCCGACGCCGCCCGCACCACGCTTGAGTTCTACGGCCAGCAGGATGGCGCCCAGCCCGCCCAGCGGGTGATCCTCACCGGTCCGCTGGCCGCCTTGCCCGTCTTCCGCGAAAGCTTTCGCGAGGCCCTGGGAGCCGAGGTCGAGATCGGCCGCGTGCCCGAGGCCCATCCCGGGGCGCTGGGCGACGTGCCCGCCGAGACCATGGCCGTGCCCGCCGGGCTCGCCCTCGAGGAGGTCGCGGCATGAGGGCCGTCAACCTCATCCCCGCCGACGAGCGGCGCGGTGGGGGTAGCGGGGCCGGGCGCTCGGGCGGGGCCGTCTACGGCCTGCTCGGGGTGCTCGGGGTGCTGGTGCTGGCCTTCGGCGCCTACGCGGTGCTCTCGCGCCAGATCGCCGATCGCCAAGACGAGCTGGTCCGGCTGCGGGCCGAGACCGGGCAGCTCTCCGCCCAGGCCGCGGCGCTCAAGCCCTACGGCGAGTTCGCCCAACTGAGTTCCCAGCGCGTGAGCGCGCTGCGCACGCTGGCCAAGGCCCGCCTGGACTGGGAGCGCGTGCTGCGCGAGCTGGCGGTCGCGCTGCCCGGCGCGGCCCGGCTGGGCTCGCTCAACGCTGCTGCGGCGGCTGCCGGGGGGGCCGCGGGGAGCCCTCCGGCCACCGGCGGCCAGGCTCCGGCTGCCGCCCAGGCCCCTGCCGGGGCCCCGGCGTCGGCCGGGTCACAGGGGCCGGCGAGCCCGACCCTGACCCTCACCGGCTGCGTTCCCACCGACCGCGACGTGGCCGACATGCTCGTGCGCCTGCGACAGATGAGCGGCGTTCGCGCCGTCGACCTCGGCCAGGCCAGCAAGGGAGAGGGCGAGTCGGTGACCGGAGCGCCCGCCGCCTGCAAGACGACCTTCGACGTCACGGTGACCTTCGCGCCGCTGCCAGGCACCGCGCCCGCTGTGGTGGGCGCCGGCGCGCCCGCGCCCGCGCCACCGTCGGGGGCCCAGGGGTGAGCACACGCGACCGCATCGCTCTCTCCGTGGTGGCCGGGGCGCTGATGCTCGCCGGTCTGTGGTTCCTCCTGCTCGCGCCCGCGCGCAAGGAGGCCGCCGACCTGGGCCAGCAGGTTGAGACAGGCCAGGCCGCCCGCGAGCAGGCGCGCGCTGCCTGGCGCGCCTGCGCTCCGCGGAGGCCGGCTACCGCGACAACTACTCTCGCCTGGCCACCATCGGCAAGGCCGCCCCCGCGGGAGAGGACGTCGCCACGGTCCTCTTCCAGATCGGGGCGAGCGCGCGCCGCCAGAAGATCGACTTTCGCTCCTTCCAGGGGGCCGGGGCCCCGTCGGGTGACGCCGCCGCGCAGGGCGGCGCTCCCGCGTCGGGCGGTACTCCCGCCCCGGCCGGTGTGCCAGTGGCTCACCGGCGCAGGGCGCACAGGCCACGCTGCCCAGCCAGCCCTTCTCCTTCGTCTACAAGGGCCCGTTCTTCCGTCTGTCGGACTTCCTGGGCTCGCTGCAGGGCTACGTGCGCCTGGCCGGGGAGCGCGTGACCGTCGACGGGCGCCTGCTGCGCGTGGACGGGTTCTCGCTGACCACCGACGCCGAGGGCGGCCGCGGGGTGTCGGCGACCGTCAACGCCACGGCGTTCACCCTGCCCGAGGGCCAGAGCGAGACGGGCGGCGCGACGCCGGCTGGCCCGAACGCCCAGCCTCCGGGTGCCGCGCCAACGCCCGCAACGCCCACCACGCCCGCCGTCGCAACCGGAGGCACGCCATGAACGCGCTGCGTAGCATCGCCCGCGACCTAATCGACAAGCGCCTGTGGCCGGTAGCCGCTCTGCTGACGGTCGGCATCGTCGCCGCCTTGGGCCTGGCCCTCACCGCCGGCGGCGGCGACGACGCTCCCACCGCGGCGGCCACCGGCGCCGTGCCGGGCCGCGCCGGCAGCGCGGTGACCATGGCCGAGGAGTCCCAGCTGGGCGACCGGGGCCGCCTGTCGGGCGAGGGCACCGATCCCTTCCGCCGTAGTGCACCGCAGAGCCCCGACTCCGCCGTCGTCCCGCTGCCCGGCGGCACCCCTCTGCCCGCCGGCCCCGCGGACGGCCTCCCGGACGGCCTCCCGGACGGCATGCCCTCCGCCGGCGCTCCGAGCCCGCAGGAGGGCGGCTCGACGGGCTCCGCTGGCACCGCCGGCGCTGGTCGCACCGCTGGCTCCCCCGAGCCCCCGGTCCGCCGCCGGGGACCGGTGTACACCTTCTACGAGGTCGACGTGCGCATGGCCCTGGCCGGCCGGCGGGCGAGCCTGCGCGGCGACGTGCCCCGTCTGACCCCGCTGCCCAGCTCGCGCAACCCCCTCGTCCTGTTCTTCGGCGTGTTCAACGAGGGCGCGTCAGCGGGCTTCCTCGTCAAGGACGGCGTGCGCGTGCGGGGGTCCAACTGCAACGACGAGCCGGCGGGCGAGTGCTCGCTGCTGCGCCTCAAGCGGGGGCGGTCGGCGCGGGTCAGCGTCGAGGGGAGGACCTACGTGCTGACGGTGGTGGCCATCCGCCGCGTGACCACTCGCGACGAGGCGACCGCGCGGCGGGCCTTCGAGCGCAGGTCGCGCGTGGGGGAGTGCCTGCTCAACAGCGACGGCGGCTACGGCATGCTCACCTTCGACCCGCGCAGCGGCACCTTCCAGACCGGCGGGGACCCCGAGGACTGCACGAAGGGCAAGGGCGCGGCGGCCGGCGGCGAGTGGGACCTCGGCAGGCGCTGGCGCAGCGCGCTGGGCCTGTAGGCCGCCGCGGCGCGGTCGCTTCCTAGACTGCGCCGCCCCATGGCGCTCAGGCTCATCACCGCCGGCGAGTCGCATGGTCCCGGCCTCACCTGCGTGGTCGAGGGCCTGCCCGCCGGACTCGAGCTCGACCCCGAGTCCCTCAACCACGACATGGCCCGCCGCCAGCTGGGTCACGGGCGCGGCGGGCGAATGAAGATCGAGCGCGACCGCGCCGAGGTCACCGCCGGGGTACGCCACGGGCGCACGCTGGGCGGGCCCATCGCCATGCGCATCGACAACCGCGACTTCGCCAACTGGGAGGAGCGGATGAACCCCTGGCCCGTGGACGCGCAGGTCGACGAGGTCCACCTCCCGCGCCCCGGGCACGCTGATCTGGTGGGGACCTGGAAGTACGCCTTCTCCGACGTGCGCGACGTGCTCGAGCGCGCCAGCGCGCGCGAGACCGCCGCCCGCGTGGCCGGCGGTGCCCTCGCGCGGGCCTTTCTGCGCGCGCTGGGCGTCGAGGTGCGCTCCCATGTGGTGCAGATCGGCACCGTCCATGCGGGCGCGCGGGCCGAGTCCGAGGCGCTCACCGTGGCCGACTTCGACGGCGTCGACGACGACCCGGTGCGTTGTCTCGACGCCCGGGCCAGCCACGCCATGGTCGAGCACATCAACGCCCAGCGCAAGGCCAACGAGTCGCTGGGGGGCGTCTTCGAGGTCATCGCCTTCGGCCTCACACCCGGCCTGGGCTCGCACGTCTCCTGGGAGGAGCGCCTGGACGGCCGCCTGGCGCTGGCCATCTGCTCCATCCAGGCCGTCAAGGGCTGCGCGCTGGGCGACGGCTTCGAGCTGGCCGAGCGCCCGGGCTCGGCCGCCCACGACGAGATCTTCCACTCGCCCGAGCGCGGCTTCTTTCGCCAGACCAACCGCTCGGGCGGCCTGGAGGGCGGCATGACCACCGGCGAGCCGCTGCTGGTGCGCGGCGCGATGAAGCCCCTGCCCACGCTCACCCAGCCGCTGCGCTCCGTCGACCTGGCCACCCGCGAGCCTGCCCAAGCCCTGCGCGAGCGCACCGACTCGTGCACCGTGCCCGCCGCGGGCGTGGTGGGCGAGGCCATGGTCGCCCACGTGCTGGCCGGCGCCTACCGCCAGAAGTTCGGCGGCGACAGCGTCAACGACGCCCGCCAGGCCATCCGCGCCTACGAGGAGCGGATCGGATGGCAGCGCCGCTGAGCCCGCCCCGCGCGCTGGTCTTCATCGGCTTCATGGGCGCGGGCAAGTCCCGCGCGGCGCGCGCGTGTGGATCGGAGGGCCTCGACACCGACGTGCTGTTCGAGCGCGAGCACGGCCCCATCGCGGCTTTCTTCGAGCGTCACGGCGAGGCGGCCTTTCGCGAGCGCGAAGAGGCCATCGTCCTCGAGGCGCTGGGCCGTGGGGGGGCGGTCGCGCTGGGCGGAGGAGCGCTGGGCTCGCCGCGCGTGCGCGCCGCGCTGGCCGACCACACCGCGGTCCTGCTGGACGTGTCCCTCGAGACGGCGTGGGAGCGCTGCTCGCGCCGCGACGAGCGACCCCTGGCGCGTGACCGCGAGCGCTTTGCGGCGTTGTTCGCCGCCCGCGCCCCCGTCTACGAGCAGGTCGCCGACGCCTTTCTGCCCAGCGCCGATGCGCTACCCGCCGCGCGCGAGGCGCTGCGCGGCCTGCGCCCCGGCGAGCGACTGCTGTGGGCCACCACGGCCTCGGGCGACCACCCCGTGCTGGTCGGCGAGGAGGCCTGGCCCGCCACGCGGGCGGGCGACGTGCTGGTCAGCGACACGACGGTGGCGGCCCTGTACGCGCAGCGCCTCCCGGCGCGCGGGGGCGAGGCGCCGACGCCGATCCTCTTTCCGCCCGGCGAGGCGCACAAGACGCTGGCCACCGCCCAGCAGGTGTGGGAGGCCATGGTCGAGGCGGGGCTGACCCGCGCCGGCCGCGTGCTCGCCCTGGGCGGCGGCGTGGTCGGCGACCTGGCCGGCTTCTGTGCGGCCACCTACCAGCGCGGGGTGCCCGTCGTGCACGT